>CAZKKP010000479.1:1834-3418 GCA_964553295.1 uncultured Thermoanaerobaculia bacterium
TCCTCGAGAGCGCGGTCGGTGACGCCGACACCGTCGGTCGCCTCGGCGGGGACGAGTTCGCCGTGCTGCTCGATGTCTGTCCCCCCGAGCTTGCCAAGGACCGGGCCGGAGAGCTGCTCGAGCGTCTTCTCGAGTCCCGCTTCCGCTGGCTCGGCCGTGCCTTCGAGACGGCCGCCAGCATCGGAGTGGCGACCATCAGCCAGGGGGATGCGGCGGTCGACCAGATCCTCGAGGCGGCCAACGCCGCCTGCTCTACCGCCAAGGAGCGTGGCGGCCGGCGGGTCCACCTGTACCGCGCCGACGACGAGGACGTCTCGCGGCGGCGCCACGAGTCGAGCTGGGTGCCCCGGCTCGTCGCGGCCCGCGAGGAGGGCCGGCTCAGGCTCTTCTTCCAGCGCCTGCTGCCGCTCCAGCGGGGTGGGGGTCGCGAGCCGCTGTGCGAGGTGCTGCTGCGGTTCGTCGACGAGCACGGCCGCCTCGTGACTCCCAGCGAGTTCATCGGTCCCGCCGAGCGCTTCAACCTGATGCCGACCATCGACCGCTGGGTGGTCGACCACACGCTTGACCTGCTCGCCTCGCGAACCGGTCCGAGCCGCGCCGGTGACGGCTGCCGGATGCTCGTCAACCTGTCCGGGTCCTCTATCGGCGAGGAGAGCTTCCCCGACTTCATCGCCGAGTGCCTCGACCGGCATCGGACTCCGCCGACCGCCATCGGTTTCGAGCTCACCGAGACCGCGGTGGTCCGTGACCTGCTGCACGCCCGGACCTTCATGCAGGCGCTCGGCGGCCTCGGTTGCCGGTTCGCCCTCGACGACTTCGGCAGCGGCATGAGCTCGTTCGCCTACCTGCGCGCCCTGCCGGTCCACCTGCTCAAGGTCGACGGCGGATTCGTGCGCGAGATGGCCTCCGACCCCCTGGCGCGGGCGATCGTCGAGGCGGTCCAGGGCGTCGCCCGGGCGGTCGGTCTGGAGACCGTCGCCGAGTGCGTCGAGGACGAGCCGACGCTCGCACTGGCCCGCGAGCTCGGGCTCGACCACGCCCAGGGCTACGCCATCCACCGGCCGGAACCGATCTGACGAGAGCATCGTGGCAACTCGATGCGCTCCGCGAATCGGGTTAGCCGAAACGACTCGGGGTCGGTAGTGAAACGTAGAAGACGGCGCCTCTCTCGGGCCGGGACTCGGCCCAGATCTCGCCGCCTTGACGATGCAGCAGCCGGCGCACGGTGGCGAGGCCGATGCCGGCCCCCGGAAAGTCGGCCTCGCTGTGCAGCCGCGCGAACGGGGCGAAGAGCTTGTCGGCGTACTCGGGGTCGAAGCCGACGCCGTTGTCGGCGATTGCGACCACGATCTGCTCCGGGCGCTCCGGCGCCTCCTGCCGGCGCACCTCGATCCTCGCCTCCTCCTGTCGAGCGGTGAACTTCACCGCGTTCTCCAGCAGGTTGGTGACGACCACCCTGAGCAGGGTCGGATCGGCGTGAACCACCAGACCGTCGTCGACCGACCACGAATACCGCCGTTTTGGCGCGCCGGTCGCCAGGGTGGCGAGGACCTCCCTCGCCATCGCTCCGAGGTCGACGTCGAC
>CAZKKP010000480.1:0-586 GCA_964553295.1 uncultured Thermoanaerobaculia bacterium
GCGGCGAGGGTCTCGGCGAGGCGGGCGCCGATCCGGTCGCAGGTGAACGAGGCGCGCATGCCACCCTCGGCCTCGATCTGTTGGAACTGGGTCCAGGAGGCGGTGGCGAGGTCCTCGGTGAGGCGCTCGACGTACCACGAGCCGCCCGCGGGGTCGACCACATGGTGCAAGTGGCTCTCCTCGCGCAGGATGGTCTGGGTGTTGAGCGCGATCCGCCGGCCGAGCTCGTCGGCGGGGCCGATGGCGGCGTCGAACGGTAGGGTTGTGACGACGTCGGCGCCGCCGACGGCGGCGGCGAAGCCCTCGACGGTGCCGCGCAGCAGGTTCACCCACGGGTCGCGGAGGGTGAGCGTGCGTGGCGATGTGACGGCGTGGATCTCGGCAAGTGCCGCGGCGTCGCCGGCGCCGCAGGCTTCCATCACCTGCCACCACAGCCGGCGGAAGGCGCGCAGCTTGGCGGCCTCGACGAAGAGGTCGCGGCCGACCGCGAAGACGAAGCGCAGCCGGTCGCACGCGGCGTCGGGGTCGAGGCCGGCGGCCTCGAGGGTGCGCAGGTACTCGACGCCGGTGGCCAGCGCGATGGCCA
>CAZKKP010000480.1:596-3392 GCA_964553295.1 uncultured Thermoanaerobaculia bacterium
CTGGGTGGCGGTGGCGCCGGCCGAGTGATAGGGCACGGTCGAGACGGTCACCGTGCGCAGCCTCGGCGCGTGCCGCCGCGCCCACCAGGCAAGCTCGGGCAGCAGCGCGAAGCTGCGGTCGAGGCCCAGGGCGAGCTCGCTGTCGGCGGCCAAGGCCCCGAGGGGATCGAGCTCGAAGGCGCCGGACAGGGCGCCGGGATCGAGCCGGTGGCGGCGGGCGGCGGCGAGGTAGAGGCCGGCGGCGGCCAGGGCCGCGCCGCCGGCGTCGAGGCGCACCGGCACGCCGCGCACCTCGACCGCTTCGAACAGACGGTCGAGGTCGTCGGCGCTGTAGGCGAGCACGCCGTCCCCGGCCACCTCCGCCCAGCGCGGGTTGTCAGGGTCGAGGCCGAGGCGGGCCGACTGGTCGAGCCGCACCCAGACCGCCGAGGCGCCCCGCCGGGTCTCGCGCTCCATCTGTCCCGCGGCGACCGATGGGTCGGGGTGGTCGTAGAGCTGGCAGGCCTCCCAGCCGTCGAGGTGGGCGCCCAACGCCGTGCGGCCGCGGGTGAAGGGCGCCGCGCCGGGCAGGCCGGCGTCGTCCCGGGCGTCGGCGGCGGTGTACAGAGGCTTCACCGCCACACCCTCGGGCAGGGTCTTCGTCAGCTTCGCCAGCGGCGTCTCGCCGAGGCTCGCCTGGGCGGCGGCGGTCCAGTCTCCGAGGGACGGCGCCTGGAAGCCGGCGCCGGCCTCGAGCTCGCCGGCGAAGGTCGTCTTGGCACGCACGGAGTCGCTCATCGTTCCTCCCCGATCGGGGTGTCGGGCGCCGTCCGCGGTCGAGATTGCGTCGCACGACGGAGGGCGCGCAAGCCATGCTAACGCCGTTTCCCGTCAGCGTCACCCCACCGCTCGAGAAAGATTTCACATTCTGTGAGTGACAGCCCGCAGGCGGGCCGTCCCGTGTCTCCGGGGTGGCTTCTGCCGATGAGGAGACCGGCGCGACCGCGCACCGTAGCGCCGATCTCCAGGTCCTCATCCCGCGCGTCTCGCCGCTGGCGGCTCCGTTCGATCGGGAGACCGGCGCTACAATTCAGCGGTGCGGTATGGCGGCGTGGTGGCTTGCTCCTCGCCTTGACGGCGGCGGTCTCGACAGCGGGGGATGAGATGGTCGAAGCACCAGGCTGGGTCGAGCGCACTCTGTACGCCCTCGAGGCCCACCTCGAGCGCCACCCCGAGGCGGAGGGCGCCGACGTCTACAAGCTCCTCCACCAGGCGGTGATGGGGCCGGGCCACGCGATCCCCGACCGCGAGCGGGCGGCGCGCTGGCTCGACGAGGAGCTGGCCGGGCTCGGTCCGCCGGCGCCGGGCGAGCCGCTCTGCGAGCCCCTCGGCGGCGAGCCCGCCATGGTCCGCCTCCACCTCCGCCCCTTTGCCGCCGCCGCCGCCGACCGCGACGGTCTCATCGAGGCCTTCGTCGCCACCGCGAGCGACGTCGAGCCGCGGCCGGAGCGTCTCACGGTCCTGCTCGCGGCCGCCGTCGAATCTCTCGCAGGCGGAGGTCGGAGCGACCTCGCCGGCGGGCTCGCGCGCCTCGCCGACGAGCTCGGTCCGCGGGGCTTCCCGGCGCTGCACCACTCCGAGCGCTTCGTGGCCGGCGCGCGGCCCGCCTACCGAGTCGTCGCTCGCGACCGGGCCGTCAGCCGGGGTTGGTGTGCAGAGCGTCCGTGACCCGCCCATGGGCATGGAGCCGGGTCCCCGGGGCCCCCGCCGTCGACCGGGCTGCCGCTTCCGATCCCTCGGCCCGAGGCGCTTCGAGTTCTGCGGCGGGCACGAAGCCGCCTGTCGGGTCGGCTCACTCGACCTGGAACGACATCAGCTCCACCAGCGCCGGGAGGTCGTCGACACTCCAGGAGCTGCAGGTGTACGACCCCGATGAACCCACGGTGTGCCCGATGCGCACCTGGAAGGCGACGTTGGCGTCGACGTCGTGCCCGGCGGTATACTCGCCCCAGATCGGCGCACGGCGAGTGCATGCTGGAGGTACGCGATGGCGAATCTTGGACCAGGGACTCTCTTCCACACGATGGCGGTGACCTCCGCCGTCGGGGTGGGCCTGCTGCTCGGCGTGGCCCCGGCCGCGGGCGCCGATTGCTGCTTCACCAACTCACGGTTCGGCGGCCCCTGCGTGGTAACGCCGTCGAGCGACGAGACCTGCTCGAGCGTCCTCGCCTTCCTGAACGGCGTTTCGACGGTGGGCCGCGCGTACTGCGGCAACACGACGGTCCGCGGCGGCTGGCGCCAGACGGACTGCGCCATCACCGATGCGACCACCGCCAGGTCGCCGGGCACGCTGCGGGCCCGGCCGGCGGACCTTTACACCATGCCGTCGTGGTCCGCGCTGCCGTCCTCGCGGTCGCCGGCATCGCCCCAGACGCTGGTGGTCAGCCCGGGGTCGCGGATCTCGGTGAGCATGGTCGAGGACCTCGACCTCGCGAAGACCGCGCCGGGCACCTCCTTCGCGGCCCGGCTCCAGGCGGACTTGGTGGTCGACGGCGACGTCGCCGCGCCGGCTGGCAGCCCGGTGTACGGGCGGCTGGTCCAGGCGCAGGGGCAGGCGCAGGGGCAGGCGCAACCGGTGCTCGAGCTGACCGACGTCGAGGTGGGCGGCGCCATGGTCCCGGTGGTGGCGGACGCGACCAGCCAGGCCGCGGTCGGGCTCCCGGTGATGGACGGTGTCGAGCGGCTGGGCAGCGGTGAGGTTGTGGCGGCGGACCCGACGGTGCGGCTGCTGCTGACCGGCGACGTCGCGGGCGCGAT
>CAZKKP010000481.1:0-3385 GCA_964553295.1 uncultured Thermoanaerobaculia bacterium
TCGTCTCGGGCAGCCGTCACGCCGTCGCCCATGCCATCGAGGACCGCGTGACGACCCACGGACGACCACGGCTGGGATGGCGCGAGGCCTGCGACCGGGTGCTGCTGCACCCGCTGAGCGGCGGGCCGCTGATGGTGGGCATTCTCGGCCTGCTGTTCTGGGTGGTGTTCGGTGTCGGCCAGCGGCTCGAGGCGCCGCTGGCCGACCTGTTCGACGCCGCGCTCGCCGCGATCGGCAGCAGACTCTCTCCCGACACCCTGTTGGGGACCCTCGCCCAGGGCGTGGTGACCGGCGTCGCCGGCGGCGTCGCCATCGTGCTGCCGTACCTCCTGCCCTTCCTCATCGGCCTGGCCCTGCTGGAGGACACCGGCTACCTGCCGCGGATGGCTTACATCCTCGACGGCTTCATGCACCGCCTCGGCCTGCACGGCAAGTCGGTGCTGCCGCTGATCCTCGGCTACGGCTGCTCGGTGCCGGCGATCATGTCGACGCGCATCCTCGAGTCGAGGACCGACCGCCGGATCACCGCGACGCTGGCGGCCTTCATCCCGTGCTCGGCGCGGACGGTGGTGATCTTCGGCCTGGTGGCCGCCTACCTCGGACCGCTGTGGGCGCTGGCGGTGTACCTCCTCAACCTCGCCTTCGTGGTCGTGCTCGGCAACCTGCTGGCGCGGCGCGTCAAGGGACGGTCGCCGGGTCTGATCCTCGAGATCCCGGACCTCAGCCTGCCCTCGCCGAGCACTCTGGCCGCCAAGACCTGGTTGACCCTCAAGGAGTTCATCGTCATCGCCTGGCCGCTGTTGATCATCTCGTCGGTGGTGCTGGGAGTGCTCGAGCTGTTCGCGGCCGACGGCTTCCTCAACATGGTGTTCTCGCCGCTCACGGTCGGACTGCTCGGCCTGCCGGCGGCCGTGGGCATGACCCTGATCTTCGGCGTGCTGCGCAAGGAGCTGACCCTGGTCATGCTGGTCCAGGCCCTCGGCACCAGCGACCCGTCGACGGTGATGAGCACCGGCCAGCTCGTCACCTTCACCCTGTTCGTCGTCTTCTACGTACCCTGCATCGCCACGATCGCGGTGATGGCAAAGGAGCTGGGTTGGAAGGATACCGGCTGGATCGTCGGGCTTACCCTCGTCGTCGCCGTCGTGATCGGTGCGGCGAGCCGCCTGACCGTCGGCTGGATCGGCTGACACGCCGCGCACGTCACCCACCCGGGCACCCATCGCGGGGGTGCCCACAACCCAAGCGCAGGAACTGAACCACAGAGGCACGGAGACACAGCGCGGGCCACCCGCAACCCAAAGGCAAGGATGAACCACAGAGGCACAGAGGCACAGAGGGGCGGCGCACACTCCGTGACGTCGTCCCAAGTAATTCTCCAAGAGGTTTTTGAGTGGGTCCCCTGCAAGGAATCACCGCGGGAGCGATGCACTTCGGAGCCGGGAGTAGCACAGAGGAAGGACTCGAATTCCGGGACGACGTGCCATGTGTTACCCCAGGAGTGATCTGAAGGGGTCCGCCAGGAAACTCTCGCCGGACGGATGCACCTCTGACCCGGGAGTTGCACAGTGGAGGCAGAGGGCAGCAGAGCCGAAGCACGTCGCAGCGGAATTCGAGCCGCTCCTCTGTGCCTCTGTGGTTCAACTTCAAAGGGTTGGGTTGCGGGTGGGCTCGCGCTGGGCTCCCGTGCGGCTGGGTTGGGCGGGGATCAGCCGACGTAGCGGGTGGGGTCGGGGACGCCGGCGGCCTCGAAGCCGCGGCGGCGGAGGGTGCAGGAGTCGCAGCGGCCGCAGGCCAGACCCTCGGGGTCCGGGTCGTAGCAGGAGTGGGTGATGGCGTAGTCGACGCCGAGCGCGACACCACGGCGGATGATGTCCGCCTTGGACAGCTCGAGCAGCGGCGCGTGGACCCGGAAGCGGACGCCTCGGTCGGCGCCGGCGACGGTGGCGAGCGCGGCGAGACGTTCGAAGGCCTCGAGGAAGGCCGGCCGGCAGTCGGGGTAGCCGGAGTAGTCGACGGCGTTGGCGCCGATGAACAGGTCGGCGGCGCCGACCACCTCGGCCAGCCCGAGCAGCAGCGCGAGCAGCACGGTGTTGCGCGCCGGCACGTAGGTCACGGGGACGCCGCCTGATCCCGGCTCGCGGTCCTTGGGCACCGCGAGGTCGTCGGTCAGGGCCGAGCCGCCGATCGTCCGCAGGTCGAGGCGTACCACCCGGTGGGACGCCGCGCCGAGGGCGCCCGCCACCCGCCGCGCCGCCTCGAGCTCGATCCGGTGGCGCTGGCCGTAGTCGACCGTGAGGCAGTGGCAGGAGAAACCGTCATCCCGCGCGATGGCGAGGACGGTGGTCGAATCGAGCCCTCCGGAGAGAAGCACCGCGGCACTCCGATGCCCGGCGGATGGCGCTTCGCGCCCTCCACAGGCCCTCGGAGCTAGAGATCTTGATTCTGGGTCTGCCATGGCGACCTCCCGGTCGAGCGGGCCGACAGAGCACACGTGGTCCCTTCCCGAAAGTGGAGCCCTGATCCCATTACCTGATTCGCGCAGCGAATCAGGTTGCCACGGTCGTCACCGCGGCTCGGCTTCCAGCCGGGCCGCGTCCCACAATTGACTCACGGTCTCGTCGTCCGGGGCGGGGACGGCGGCGCTGTTCTGGCACAGATCGCGGCGCATGGTACCGAGGCGGGCGGCCATCTCGGCGACCCGGGCGGCGAAGCTCGACTCGTCGAGGATCGCAAGGTCGATCCGTTCTGCAATCTCCTCCAACTGGTCGAAGGCCTTGCACACGAGCACCCCGTGGTTGCGGGCGCGCAGGGCGGCGAGCACCCGGTCCGGCAGCTCGCCCCAACCGTCGAGGGCGCCCATCTCGAGGTCGTCGGACAGCACCACCGGGCTGCCGGGCAGATGGAGCGCCGAGTCGACCACCGTTCGCGACAGCGAGGCCGGGCGCTCGCCGTCGCCCATCGCGGGCACCACCACGTGACCGATCATGACGATCGGAATGTCCTCGGCGAGGGCGGCGAAGACCTCGAGGTGGCGGTCGAGCTCGTCGGGCGCCAGCTCGAGGACGGGCAGCGTCTTGTGGGTGTCGACGGGCACCGCGCCGAGGCCGGGGAAGTGCTTGAGGCAGCCGGCCACGCACCATGCCCGGAGCCCCTCGTTGAACAGCCGAGCCAGGGTCACCACGCGCTGCGGCTCGTCGGACAGGCAGCGGCTCTGGCGGGCGAGCAACCCGTCCGGCCGCTCGAGGTCGACCACCGGGGCGAGGTCGAGCTGGATGCCGAGGGCCCGGCAGGCGGCGCCCGAGGCCTGGCCGAGGGCGCGCACCGCCCGCCGCCCGGCGGCGGCGGCGCGGCCGGGGGCGGGGAGGGGGCCCCAGATTCCGGC
>CAZKKP010000482.1:0-3382 GCA_964553295.1 uncultured Thermoanaerobaculia bacterium
CGAGTGGGTCTTGCCGCCGCCGAAGTTGGTCTGCAGCTGCACCACCGGGTCGCCGGAGCGGCCCGAGAGACGCTGCACCGCACCCACCAGCAGCCGTTTCAGGCTCTCGGTGAGGTAGGTCCGGCGGAAGAACTCGCGGGGGTCGCGGTACTCGTCCGAGCCCTCGCCGAGGTGCACCTGCCAGAGATCAGCGGCGAACTCGGCCTGCTGGTAGCTGCCGCTGGCGACGTCGCGGTGCGGCTCCACCACCTCGCGCCACGGCTTCAGGCTGCCCGAGGCGGCGCCCTCGATGAGCGAACCGCCGGCCTTGCGCTTCTCGCCGCGCACCTGCTCGTCGAAGACGAGCCGGCGCAGCTCCATCTTCATCCGCGCCACCTCGTCGGCCTCGGGCGCCGCGATCGCGGTCAGCAGCCGCGCCGCCGAGTCGAGGGCGCGGTCGGCGTCGTCGCTGGTGAAGGGCTCCTGGTGGGCCCACTTGTTGCGCCAGTCGCGCAGCTCCGAGACCAGGCTGCGCTCGGCGAAGCCCAGGGTCTTCCGGAACACGTCGTTCCAGGTCTCCCACATCAGCTTGAGCTGACCGGCAGCGTCCCACTCGGGGATCGGCTTGGCCGCGAGCATCGGGTCCTCGGCGAAGCGGCGGACGCTGTCCATCCGCACCACGCCCGCCTTCACGGCCTCGAGTACCTCACGCTCCACGAAGGGCCCGAGCCCCTTTCGCAGCAGCTCCATCGCCTTGCCGACGCGTTCCTGGTTGGTGAGGGCCATTGATTAGCACCTTCGTTCCCGTACCCGTGGAATCAAATAGAACCCAAACACGGGCGAGCCTGCAACATCCTATTCATCAACACATTACAACGATCCGCGTCAAGATCTCTGGCGTTTCGGTTTGGTGGTTCATTTGGTTTCGCGTGCCATTCCTTGGCCGAGGCACCATTGGGGCCGATTTCGAGAACCGCGGTTGACGATAACGTCTTGGCGCGCGAGCTGTCGCAGCATGTTGTGGACCTTGTTGCGCTTCTGCTCGGCGGTCAGTACAGCCGGCAGCTTGTCCATGAGCAGCTCGTCGATCTCGGTTCGGCTGACCGGTTGGTGTTTCCGAATGAGCTCGACTATCAAATCCAGGTAGTACCTTTGCTCCAGGCCACGGTCTCGGATGTGGCGCGCCTTGTCACCGACCAGTGCCGCGACCCGGCCACCCACAACCAGGTTGGGGTATCGGCCTTCCACAAGGCGCAGCGCTTTGAGCCGCTTGTGGGCATCGCGCGATATCGGGGCCCTCTTCTGCACCTTGTCCAGCAGCATCACCGCCCAGAGGTCGAGATCGGTGCGATCCATGAGGAGGCGTGTGTAGCGCTCATCGAGGATCCGGCCGCGGATGGTCACGACCACTCGCCTAGGGTCACGGAGGTCGTAGTCGGGCAGCGGGAAGAACCGCTCCTTCTGCTTGAGGAACATGCGTCGGATACCGCCACCCTAGGTGTCGATCATGTTCACGCTGACCATGGCGTCAGCCAGGAACCTGTTCCGGTAGACCTCGGGGGGCGCGTCGTCCCGGATGACGTTCTCCACCGAGCCGGGCAGGAAGCTCCCAACGTTCGTGAGCGTGAGCGAGTCCGGGGTCTCGACAACGTTGACCCTACCGGACAGTCCGTAGTCCTGGTGGGCGATACAGTTGTGAAGGGCTTCGCGGATCACCCAGTCGTCGTACTGGCTCATCTCGACCGGAAAGAGCGTGCCGCTCGGGAGCGCGCGGACGGTGAGGTTCCGGATTCTCGAGAGCACCCGGTCGACGTTGAGCAGGAGCGGCGGGCCGAAATGCTCGTAGTCCCGCTCGGCTCCACTCGAGTCCTTGAGCACCCACGTGATCTTGGCGACAGCTGGCGAGAGCAACGCCGCCGACTCCTCCGTCCCGAGCATCATGATCGCGGTCGTGGTGATCGACCCGCGGATCGCGAGCTTGGCCTTGTTCAGGAAGGTGATGTCATCCCACGCCGCGATGTCGGCCGCCTTGGCGGGGTACTTGGTCCCATACTGGCGCCGGGCGGCCCGGATCGCGTCGGGGTCCAGATCAGCCAGGGTCGCTCCTGCGCACACTTGAGCCGACCAGTCCACCCCCCGACCCCAGATCGCCCGTTCCTTTTCAGGGTAGTTGGACAGCGAGGTCTTCGACGAGCCGATCCGAATGCAGGCATGCCCGCGGAAGCGGACAGGTTGGGTGACTGCAGCACCGATGTCGAAGAGCACGACGTTCTTATCATTGGCGACGAACCTGAAGACCTCGAAACCGGCGCTGGGATTGAGCTGTGACGCAAGCCAGATCAGCAGACCCTGGTTGCCCTTGGCCTTCGCAGACCAGGGATCGAACCTCGTGCCGCAGATGACGTGGGTCGAGTCCTCGACCCCGAATACGAGGTAGGCGCGCGGCTTGCCGTGCAGGCACGCGGCGTTGGCGAGCGCGGAGATGTAGTGACCGAGCTCCTCGGGCTCGTAGCGGTTCGCCTTGAACTCCAGCCACTCGGTCTCGTCTGGCTCCGCGCGCAGCCGCGAGAGGAGCGCGACCAGCTCTTCTTCGTTCATCAGCCGGTCTCCGAGTCCCAGGACAGGTCGGCTTGCGTGAGCGGTGTCGGCGGGTCCGCCGCTTGCGCCAGGCGGGTGATCTCTGGAAAGCTCTGGACGAGGGCATTGTAGGCGAGGGCTTCGGGGGCGCGCTTCTTGCGCTCGCAGAGGGTGTAGAGGCGGTAGGCCAGCTCGCGGGCGATCTCGGCCTTGGCGCCGAGCTTGGCGACCAGCTCCGAGGCGGCGCTCTCGCCGCCGCCCTCGAGAACCCGGATCAGGTGGTGGACGGTCTCCCAGGTGGTGAGGCGGCTATCGGTTGCGGGGTCCCAGCTCGCGGGCAGCTCCCCGGGCTTCAGCAGGCGCACCCTGCCCCGCTTCGACTCGAGGATGCCGGCCTCGACCATGCCGGCGACGCTGGTGTTCTTGGCCGTGGAGAGGGTCTCGGCCACGCCGTAGTCACCCTCGGCGAAGCCGTGCTGCTGGAACCAGGCCACCGCCCAGAGGGTGTCGGCGTCGAAGTCCCCCTCCTGCTCGGCCAGCGCCTCGTCGAGGGTCTGGTTGATGAGCGCCAACGCCTCCCGCACCGCAACGGGCTTGTCCCCGGCGCCCAGCACCTTGGAGTAGCGCGTGTAAACAGCCATGCCGGGGCCGATGGCAGCCTGGGCGAGGTCCACGGGCGCGATGTTGCCGCGCTGTAGGTTGACGAGCGCCGCGGGAAGCTCGGCCTTGAGCGCGGTGAGGTACTCGCGGCGTGTGGCGGTGGGGGCGGCTGATGCGCGCGGGCGGCAGACGAGGACGATGCTGGAGGCGAGGATATTGGTACCCA
>CAZKKP010000483.1:0-1378 GCA_964553295.1 uncultured Thermoanaerobaculia bacterium
CAGGATGAAGATCATCGTGATGCCCAGAATATTCACCAGCACATACTGGAGCAGCCGCGGGAAGAGATAGCGTCTGGCAAATTTCACGTTTTCGCCTTTCCACTCAATGACTCTTGCCGCCCACGGGCAGGGGGAAACCCTGCTCGTGGGCGGCGACGTACTCCATGCCCAGCGCTTCGAGGTAGTCGATGGCCGCGCCGAGGGCGACGACGCCGTCAATGTTCGGGGTGCCGGCCTCGAACTTGTAGGGAGCGTTGTTGTAGCGCGTCTTCTCGAAGGTGACCGACAGGATCATGTCGCCGCCGCCCTGGTAGGGCCCCATCTCCAGGAGCAGCGCGCGCTTACCGTACAGCGCGCCGATCCCGGTCGGACCGTATGCCTTGTGCGCGGAGAAGGCGTAGAAGTCGGCGTCCAGCGCGCGCACGTCCACCCTCATGTGGGGAACCGCCTGGGCGCCGTCGACCAGCACCGGCACGCCGCGGAGGTGGGCGAGCCGGATCATCTCGGCGACCGGGTTGATCGTGCCCAGGGCGTTGGAGACGTGGACCACGCTGGCGAAGCGGGTACGCTCCGAGAGAAGCCTCTCGAACTCCTCGAGGATCAGCTCGCCCGAGTCGTCGATCGGCGCGACCCTGAGCACCGCACCGGTTCGCTCCGCCAGCAGCTGCCACGGCACGATGTTCGAGTGGTGCTCCATGGCGGTGATCAGGATCTCGTCACCGGCAGCCAGCCGCGGCCGGACGAAGCTCGCGGCCACCAGGTTGACCGCCTCGGTCGTTCCCCGGGTGAACACGATCTCGCGGCTGTCATGGGCACCGAGGTGGGCCTTGACCGCGGTCCGGGCCTGCTCGAAGGCCACCGTCGCGCGCTGCGACAGCGCGTGCACGCCGCGGTGCACGTTGGCGCAGTCCCTTGTGTAGAAGGCGTTGACGGCGTCGATCACCGCCCTCGGCTTCTGGGTCGTGGCGGCGTTGTCGAGGTAGACCAGCGGCCGACCGTGGACCTCCTGGGCGAGCGCCGGGAAGTCGGCGCGGACCGCCTCCACGTCGAGGCCGGCGGCGGCGGTCGAGGAGGCCACGGCCATCAGAAGCTCTCCAGGGCGCCGTGCGGCAGCCGGTCGTACAGCACCCGACGGAGCCGATCCTCGACCTCGGCCACCGGCAGGTCGGCGAGGGCCTCCTGGGCGAAGGCGAAGGTGAGCAGGGCCTCGGCGGCGGTGCGGTCGATGCCGCGGGTGCGCAGGTAGAAGATCGCCTGCTCGTCGAGTCGACCGACCGTCGAGCCGTGGGTGCAGCGCACGTCGTCGGCGAAGATCTCGAGCTGCGGGTTGGCGTTCGCCATGGCGTCGTCGGACAGCAGCAGGTTGCGGCTCGACTGG
>CAZKKP010000483.1:1388-3381 GCA_964553295.1 uncultured Thermoanaerobaculia bacterium
CCGGGCCCTGGTAGTGCACGATGATGCCCACCGAGGCGTCGGTCTTCTGGGCGCCGGGGTCGACGATGATGCGGCCGGTGAAGACGCCCCGGGAGCGGCCGGCAAGCACGCCGCGGTACTGCTGCTCGGAGGTGCAGTGGGGGGCGGCATGGCGGACCACGACGTGGCTGTCGGCGAGCTGCTCGCCGGCGGTCAGGGCGAGCCCGAACAGCCGGCAGTCGGCGCCCTGGCCGGCGAGCTCGGCGTCGATCTCGGTGCGCGCCAGGCGCCCTCCGAGGGACACGGCGTGCGAGGCGAAGACGGCGTCCCGGGCCATCCGGACCTGGCGCAGCGCGACGTGACTGGACTCGGGGTGCTCGTCCTGCACCGCCAGGTGGCGCAGCCGGGCGCCCTCGCCGAGCCGGACCAGGGTCACCGGGCAGGTCAGGGTGCCGGCGTCGCCGCCGGTGAAGGTCTCGACCACGGTGGCCTCGGCGCCCTCCTCGAGTAGGATCAGGGCGTGGGGAGCGAGCACGGTCGGACCGTCGCCGGGCACGGTGCGGGCGGCAAGCTGGATCGGCCGCTCGAGCACGACGCCGCGGCCGATCCGCAGGACGACGCCGGCGGCCAGCGCGACGCCGTTGACCGCCGCGAAGGGATGCCGTTGGAGGCTCACCTCGCCGAGGATCCCAGCGATCGACGGCCCTTCCAGGGCCTCGGCGAGCGACATGACCGCCACTCCCTCGGGAAGCGCCCCGAGGCTGTGGAGAGCCGGCCGGCCGTTGACCACCGGGATCGTGGTGGCGGTCTCGAGACGCCACGGATCGGCGCCGTCCACCGGGATCGCCGCGGCCGCAGCGAAGGTGGTCTCGGGCAGCGAGCGCAGCGGGGTGAAGCGCCAGGCCTCGTCGCGGCGGCTCGGCAGGCCGGCGGTCTCGAGGTGATGCCGGGCGGCACGGCGCAGCGCAGCCAGGGCCTCCGGCTCGCCCGGACGGCCGGCCTCGAGCGCCGCCAGCGACGAAGCCAGGCCGGCAGGGGCGCGAGTGGCGAGCTCAGCCATCATTCCCTCCGTCAGGCGCCGACCGCAGCGGGCTCGGTCTCGAGCCACTCGTAACCCTGGCTCTCGAGGTGCAGCGCCAGCTCACGGTCGCCCGAGCGGACGATGCGGCCGTCCTTGAGCACGTGCACGAAGTCCGGCACGATGTGGTCGAGCAGCCGCTGGTAGTGGGTGATCACCACAAAGGCCCGGTCGGGGCTGCGCAGCGAGTTGACGCCGTCGGCGACGGTCTTCAGGGCGTCGATGTCGAGCCCCGAGTCGGTCTCATCGCGCTTCTTCTCGCCGCCGGAGAAGCCGTGGTTGACCGGCCGCTTGAGCAGCGACTCGTCGAGCCTGACGAGCTTCACCTTGTCGCGCACCAGGGCGAGGAAGTCGGCGGCGTCGACCGGCTCCTGGCCGCGGTAGGCGCGCAGCGCGTTGAGCGCCGTGCGCAGGAAGTAGGTGTTGGACACGCCCGGGATCTCCACCGGGTACTGGAAGGCCAGGAACAGACCCTCGCCGGCGCGGACCTCGGCGTCCATCTCGAGCAGGTCGCGGCCGCCGAAGCTCACCGAGCCCGCGGTGACCTGGTAGCCCTCGCGGCCGGCGAGCACGTTCGCCAGGGTGCTCTTCCCCGACCCGTTCGGCCCCATGATGGCGTGCACCTCGCCCGCCTTCACCACGAGGTCGATCCCCTTCAGGATCTCCTGTCCCTCCACTGACACATGCAGGTTCTTCAGCTCCAGCATCGATTCGTTTCTCCTCGGTCGTCATCTACTCCCCGGATTCACGAAGCGAATCCGGTTATCCGACACTTCCTTCGAGCGACACGCCCAACAGCTTCTGCGCCTCGACGGCGAACTCCATCGGCAGCTCCTTGAAGACCTCCTTGCAGAAGCCGTTGACGATCATCGACACGGCGTCCTCGGTCGCGAGGCCGCGCTGGTTGCAGTAGAAGACCTGGTCCTCGCCGATCTT
>CAZKKP010000484.1:0-1605 GCA_964553295.1 uncultured Thermoanaerobaculia bacterium
CTCATCGCCGAGGAGGCGAAGCGCTCGATCCGCGATGTGGCGGCGACCTATTTCGCGCTGGACGAGACGTTCCGGCTCGGCGCGCTGGCCGCCCAGGGGCGCGACGCGGCGAGCTTCAACGCGGTCGAGCGGCTGTGCTATGTCGGCCGCCGCGGCATGGGTGCGCTCGAGTTCGAGCCCGCCCTGCTCGGCCCCTCCACCGAGGCCCGCCAGGTCGAGGTCGAGGCCCTGGTCGAGCTCGCCAACCGCGTGCTGGACGAGCGCGCCGGCCTCCACGGCGCCCTCGGTGGCGCCGACGACGCGGCCGCCATGGAGGACATTCTCCGGGTCGGGACCTCGGCCGGCGGGGCCCGCGCCAAGGCGGTGCTCGCCTGGAACCCCGGCAGCGGCGAGTTCCGCTCCGGCCAGCTCGACAGCGGGGACGGCTTTGAGCCCTGGATCGTCAAGCTGGACGGGGTTGCGACCGGGATGGAGTCCGGGCTCGGCGACCCGACGGGCTACGGCCTCGTCGAGCTGGCCTACCATCGCATGGCGGTCGCCGCCGGTCTCGAGATGACCGAGTGCCGCCTCCATCGCGAGGGTGGACGCAGCCACTTCATGACCCGCCGCTTCGATCGCACGCCGACGGGCGGCAAGGTGCACATGCAGTCCCTCGGCGCCATCGCCCACCTGGACTACAACCAGCCGGCCACGGCCTCCTACGAGCAGGCGCTGCAGGTGATGCGTCGTCTCGGGCTGCCGCGGCCCGACCTCGAGCAGCAGGTGGTGCGGGCGGTCTTCAACATCGTCGCCCGCAACCAGGACGACCACGTCAAGAACATCGCCTTCCTCATGGACCGGCACGGTGACTGGCGGCTCTCGCCGGCCTTCGACGTGACCTACGCGTGGGACCCGCGGGGCCTCTGGACCAGCCGCCACCAGATGAGCCTCAACGGCAGGCGCGACGGCTTCGATCGCGCCGACCTCGTCGCCCTCGCCCGCCATGCCGGCCTCAAGCCCGCCCGTACCCACAGCGTGGTCGACCGCGTCGTCGCCGCCGTCCGCCGCTGGCCCGAGCTCGCTGCCGAGCTCGGCATCAGCGAGCCGAGGATCGCCACGATCGCCCGCGCCCACCGGCTGCAGATCTAGCGCGAACACCTCACCCGAGCTCGTCGCACAGCACCGGGTCGCCGGCCCTTCATCCGGCGACCGACGCACGCTCCACGGGAGTCCGGGAACAGTGCGGGAACAGTGCCAGACCCACCAAAGCTTGCAAACTCTGATCATGATGGATGGCGGAAGCTTGCGGCTCGGAAGAAACGCAAGAGCCGTTGGGTCTGGCACCCGATCGAGGTGAGGTAGGGTCCTGGCGGCCAGGCCGCTGCGGCCCGCCGTGGTCGCCGCCTCAGATCCGGGCGACTCCGAGGAAGACTGCGTGGAGGCTGACGATGACGGCGGTGAACAGGTTGTGGGCGGCCGCCGGCGCCAGGCCCGGGAAGGCGACCCGGATGGTGCTTTTGGGGCAGTCGGAAACGCAGTCGGTGCACAGGGTGCAGGTGAGGCCCGGCCTGCCGGCGCGGATGTCGGTCAGCTCCAGCGCGCTGTAGCGGCAGACCCGGGCGCAGA
>CAZKKP010000484.1:1615-3378 GCA_964553295.1 uncultured Thermoanaerobaculia bacterium
TGGGGTCGATCCGGATCCGGAATGGGTTCAGCTTGCCGAGCCAGTCCACCGCCCAGCCGATGGGGCAGTACACCGTGCAGTGGACCATCGACCCGTGCCGCCGTGAGAAGACCACCATCACGGCCACCCCCGCCAGCCCGAAGAGGCCGGCGAGCAGGGTGGCGGGCAGCCATCCCACGCCGGCCATGCGCAGGGCTATGGCGGCGGCAGCCACCAGCGCCACGATTCCGACGCGGAGGGGCTCGTTGCGAGCGAAGCCGGCCTTGGCGCGGCGGCGGGCCAGGGCGTCGTCCCAGGCGCCGATGTAGCACAGGTGGGAGCACCAGGCCGGCCCGACCAGGGCGATCGTGGACACCAGCAGGATCGCCATGAACAGGCCCTCGCCGCGGTACAGCGGTCCGGCGGCGATGAGCGCGGGCACCGGCACGTGGAGCTGGCCGGTCATCAGGAACCGGTCCAGGCCCGACAGGCCGAGCGCCAGCTGGGTGAAGAACACCACCGAGAAGAGGCGCCAGGCCCTGAGGCGCCAACGGGTCTGGGTCGCGGGGTTGCGGATGCGGTCGGCGAGGAAGGCGCCGTAGGCGGCCAGGGCCATCGCCTCCAGCCACCCGAAGCCGGGAACGAAGCGCTCGAGAAGGAGCATGTCCAGCTCGACGCGCTGCTGGATGAAGCCCAGCGTGGCAGCCACCAGGAAGAAGACGGCGGTGGACAGCCACGCCGTCCCGTTCGGATCCGGCCGCCGCTCGAGCTGCTCGTGCCTGAGGAGGCGCCAGGCCGCGAGCCAGCTCAGCAGGGCGACGCCGGCGAGGATCAGCGCCATGCGCAGCCATGGTTGGCCGTGCTGGACGCGCAGGGCGGCGATGCCGACCAGGGTGCGCACCCACTCGGCGCCGCCGGCGATCATCAGCAGGCCCACGACCTGGGTGCTCCACCGCTGGGGGATCAGCAGCAGCGCCGGGACCAGCGCCGCCGCCACGGCGGGACCGAGCCCCTCGGACCTGAGGAAGTGGGCGCCCAGCAGTAGCGAGGACAGGACAGTCAGGACGGCCATGAGTCACCCCGTGGTACCCCGGCCGGCGCCGCCGGCCAGCAGGAGACCAGGGTGCGCCACGGCGACGGCCCCTGTCCTTGACAGTGGTCAAGGAGCTCGCGAACTGGCGACCTCTTAGTCGCCCGCGAGGTCGCGGATGCGGGTCTCGGGCAGTCGACGTCGACGGCACGTCACGACCCTCCCTGATCAGCGACAGGGAGGGTCGCGGTGGACGTCAACCGTGCGACGACGGCTGGGCGCGACATGGGCGCACGACGGCTCGCGGGAGGCCGTCGGTCAGTGCAGGTGGGTGAGGATCGAGCCCATTTCGACGAGCATCCTGTGGCTGCGCTCCAAGAGGTCGCCGCCGTGTTTCTCGCGCTGGGTGGCGAAATCCAGCGTCTTGTCGAAGAACGCGGTCGAGGGCCGGCGGCCGTTCTCGATGTGGTGTGCTGCCATCGTCAGGTTGTCGAGGAACTGACGGATCAGCCCGTGCTCGTTACTCAGGGTCTCGACGGGCTCCATGGTGAACCTCCCGTTCACGATCATCTCGGATTCAGGAGAGTCTCCTGCAGGGTTCCAGGATGCCAGCGAAAGAGCAGCTCTCGGCTCTCTCACTATCCCCGACTCAGTGGTTCTTGAGGGTGGGCGGGCGACAGCTGATGGCTGACAACTGACCGGACGGGTGTCACCACCTTTAGGTCAGTAGGTGCCACCACCTTTAGGTCACTAC
>CAZKKP010000485.1:0-3134 GCA_964553295.1 uncultured Thermoanaerobaculia bacterium
GCTGGAGCGCAGACGCATGGCGCCGCTGCCGAGCCGTCGCGACCTGCGGCGGCTGGTGGCGGCCCTGATCGTGGTGCTGGCGGCGGCGGCGGCGGTGGCCGGCGGTCTTGCCCAGGTGCGACCCCAGCCGGTGCGCCTCGACGTGGCGTCGGGCGAGGTGCGCGGGCTGGACCGCGACGGCGCCGTCCTCTGGCGGCGGGCGTTCGAGGGGGTGGTGACCGGCTCGGTGCGGGCCGATCTCGACGGCGACGGGGTCGAGGAGCTGGCGGTGGCAACCCGGCCGCGCCTCGAGGTCATGGCACGAGGGTCCGGCCGTCCACCGTCCCAGGTGCTCGTCTTCGACCGCACCGGCCGCCAGGTGACGGCGATCCGGGTCGAGGAGCATCTCGTGGTGTGGAGCCAGGAGTATGGCCGGGAGGTCGCACCGCTGCTGGCGGCCCTCGACCTCGACGGCGACGGCCGTCCGGAGCTGGTGGTCATCGCCAACCACGAGAGCTTCTTCCCGAGCGCGGTGCTGGTCTACCGGCCGGAGACGGACCGGTGGCGGCAGGTGCTGTACAACTCCGGGCAGATCACCGCGGTGGCGGCGGCGCCGGCCGACGGCCGGGCACGGCTGCGCCTGGCCGGCGCCAACAACCGCCTCGGCTTCGTGACCGTGGTCGCCGAGCTCGAGCTGAAGGCCGACGACCAGTTCCTCCCCGAGGTCTCGTCGACCGTGATCGGCAGCCCGGACCAGGCATACCAGCCGGAGAGCGCGCTTGCCCGCTGGCGCTTCTACACCCCGATGGTCGCCGACGGCCACGGGTCACGGACCTCGCCGTGGAGCCTGCGGGTCCTGCCGGACGGCGGCACGTTGCTCGTCGACTCCTGGGGCGAACGCCGGCTCGACCGCCTCGGCAACCCGGTGCCGGGTCCGACCGAGGGCATGGACCTCGGCAGGGCCCGGCTCGAGCTGCTCGGGCGCGCCGCCGAGGCCTACCGCCGGAGCTGGCAGCCCGAGGCGGCGGGGGTGGTCGGTGAGTTCGCACGGTTGCGCGAGGGGGCCGGGCCGCTGCTCCGGGAGCCGGGGACCCGGCTCGGCTTCGAGCTCTTCGAGGCCCGTTCGCTGGCCAGGGCGGGCGAGCTGAGGGCCGCCATCGCCCGCCTGGAGGACCTGTTCGCCGTGGTGCCGAGCGAGGACGTGGTCTACCGCCTCGCCCACCTGGAAGCGGTCGCCGGCCGGGCCGCGAGAGCCGTGGCGCGACTCGAGCCGGTGTCGCGCAACCCGGTGACGCCGCGCGGCGAGTACGACGTGACCCAGCTTCTGCTGCGGCTGGCGATCGCCTCCCGGGACCGCGGGATCGCGGCGGTGGCGATTGCCAGGTTGGCCTCCGGCCCCGGCAGAACCGAGGAGTCGGCGGGCTTGACCCGGGCGCTGTGGGCGCGCGCCCAGCTGTGGTGGGACGAGTCGACCGTCGCCGACGAGTCGGTCAGCTCGTGGACCTACGAGCCCGCCGGCGACGCCATCGGCGCGCTGGCCCGCTGGCGGCGCGGCCGGGCTCGGCCGGAGGACATCGCGGCGATGCGGTCGAGCCTCGAGGTCAACCCCGAGGCCGGCGCCGAGGTGCGCATCGCCCTGGCGGCCGCGCGTCTGGCCGCCGGCGACGCCGAGCTGGCGGCGGGTGAGCTGCAGGCCCTCGCCCAGGAGCTGGCGCCGCAGGCCCGCGACGACTTCGAGCGCCGCATGAGCCTCGACCTGGCACGCGCCCTGAAGGTGGTCGCCCTCGCCGCGTCCGGGGAGGACGCGCGTGCTCGCGCCGAGGCCGAGGCCTTGCGTCCGCAGCTCATCCCCGGCCTGCTGCCGGCGATCCTGGTCGACGAGACGCCCGCCGGCCGCCGCTGAGCGGGGTCGCGGCGACGGCCGGTGTATCCTGAGACGAAGAACCTCTGGAGGGTGGCGATGGTCAACGCGATCGTGCTCTTGAAGGTGGACCGGAACCGGATCAACGGCGTCGCACAGGAGCTGGTCGCGATCGACGGCGTGTCCGAGGTGTACTCGGTGGCCGGCCAGTACGACCTGGTGGCCATGCTGCGGGCCAAGGACGACGACCAGTTCGCCGAGATCGTCACCGAGGGGATGCTCAAGGTCGAGGGGATCCGTTCCTCGGAGACGCTCATCGCCTTCCGGGTCCACTCCCGCTACGACCTCGAACGGATGTTCTCGGTCGGCATGGCGTGACCGTCCAGGGAGGCTGAAGCCCGGGCGGGCGTTCTCCATGGCGTCGACAGGAGGTGGGAGGGAGTCATGCGTTGTCACGTGCTGTGTTGGAGTGTGGTAGCTGCGCTGTCGTGGCCGTTAGCCGCGTCCGAGATCGTTCTGCACCAGGTGACCTACCCTGAGAGGCGCTCGGTCGACCTTGTTTTCACTGCCGACTCGAGGGCGCCGCGGGCATCGGTCGAGGCGCGGGTCGAGCACAGCCAGGGGCAGGCCGCGATCGACCTCAGGTACCGGGGGATGAAGCCGGCGATCCTGTTCGGCGCCGACGTCACGTGCTTTGTGCTCTGGGCTGTGATGCAGGACGGCACCGCCGAGAACCTCGGCGAGGTGATGGTCACGCAGGACAATGACAGCCTCGGGTTCTCCACCGGGCTCAAGCGCTTCGCCCTGCTGATCACCGCGGAGACCCATCCGCTGGTCGCCGGGCCGTCGTCGCTGGTGATGTTCACCTCCGGCGCCCCGGATGCTCGTCGGGCGCCATCGGAGGCGTTCACCTTCTCCGACCTCGGACCAGCGCCGGAGACCGTCCAGTCGTCGCTCGCCGTCGTGACATGGAACCGCGACTTCAACGTCGAGGTGCGCCAGGCGGAGAGGCTCCTGGAGCTCGCCCGGCTCGACGGCGCCGAGGAGCACGCCGCCACCCAGCTGCGCCGAGCCCAGACGACCCTCGCCCAGGCCCGCAACCTGGCCGAAGGGAAGAAATCCAAGACCGCGTCGGACTACGCCAGGCGGACGGTGGCGCTGGCCGCGGAGGCCCTGCAGGTCAGCGAGCGCCATCGCCAGGCCGAGGCGCTGGCCGCCGAGATCGCTGCGCGCCAGGCCGAGATGGCCGCTCTCGAGGGGCGTGCCGCCGAGGCCGAGGCGGCACGCCCCTCGA
>CAZKKP010000485.1:3144-3365 GCA_964553295.1 uncultured Thermoanaerobaculia bacterium
GGCCCTGGCAGAGATCGAGCGACAGCAGGCGGAGGCCGAGGCGGCGCTGGCCAGCGCAACCGCCGAGACCGCCAGGCAGCAGGCAGAGGCCGAGGCGGCCCTGGCCGGCGCGGCCGCCGAGAAGGCGATGCTCGACGAGCAGGTGGCCAGCCTGCGCGGGGAGCGTGAGGAGCTGTCGTCCCGCCTGGCTGGCGCCCTGTCGAAGGTCGCCGAGACTCAGA
>CAZKKP010000486.1:0-3360 GCA_964553295.1 uncultured Thermoanaerobaculia bacterium
GGCGAGCACCTCGTCGTAGAGCCTCAGCTGCTCGGAGATCAGCGGCAGCCGGGACATCAGGTCGGCGAGCCGGCCGTCGATGCGGGCGGTGATCGCCCGCTGCGACTCCTCGGCCGCGAGGCGCCGCTCGGTCGCCTCCTCGATGCCGGCGGTGATCCTGGCCCGCCACAGGGGCAGGCTGACCCCGCCGGTCACCGCGAGGATGTCGTTCCCGTTGCCCTGCGGGGGCATCGCCCGGCCGACGTCGTCGTCACGTCGGCCGACCAGGGTGTAGCTCAGGCCGACCGTCAGCTCCGGCCGGCCGGTGGCGCGGGCGAGCTCGAGGCGGGCCTGGGCGGCATCGATTGCCGCCCGGGCCCCGACCAGCTCCGGCCTCGAGCTCAGGGCCGTGGCCCGGGCCGTCGCCCGGGAGGGCAGCGGTCCGGTTCGGGCCGGCGGGGCGCCGAGTGCCACCGGCAGGCCCTCCGGCCGATCGCGAAGGCTGTTGAGCTCGGCGGTCAGGGCCGAGCGCCTGATCTCGAGCTCGAGCAGCCGCGTCCGGGAGCGGGTGAGCTCGGCCTGGATCTTGACCACCGCCTGGCTGGTGCCGACCCCGGAGGCGTAGCGGGCCTGGGCCAGCCCTTCGAAGTGGTCGAGGGTGCTCTGGTCCCGGAGGATCACCCGTTGCTCCCGCTCGAGGTAGCCCAGCTCGAGGGAGATCCGTCGGGCCCGGGTGACGAGCTCGAGGCGGGCGGTCTCCAGGCGGCTCCAGGCGGCGGCGGCGTCGAGCAGGGCCGCCCGCTCCCTGAGGCCGAGGGTGCCGAACCAGGGCAGCCGCTGGGACAGGCCGGCCGAGGCCTGCTGCGGCCCGACCCGGGTCTCGGGCTGGAGCAGGAACAGAGTCAGCGACGCCATCGGGTCGGGCAGGGCGCGCACCTGGGGGGCACGCTGCTCGGCGGCCCGGGCGGTCGCGGCGAGCGCCGCCAGCTCGGGATTGCGCTCGAGGATCTCCTCGAGGAGGCCGGCGATCGTCGGGTCGTCGACGCCGGCGACGATCGCCGCCGCCGGCCCGGCCGGAGGGGACGGCGTGGCGCCTGCCAGCGCCGGCCCGGCCACAGTGACGGCGACGACAGTGGTGAGCGCACGGCGGAGGAGCGGTGTCCACAGCATCGCCCCGACGAAGAGCACACCACATGCCAACCTGGAGCACGTGTCCTGGCAACAAATACCGTCGCTCTACGCTGCATTTCCAGCGCCGCGCTGGAAATGCAGCCAACCACGGACCCCGAGAAGAGCGCACGGCCGCCCTGATACCCTCATGGATGCGGGACCGAAGGAGGGTGACGGGCCGATGACCCGGACGACGCACCGCGTGCTGCTGGTCGACGACGACCGCAACTTCCGCCGGGTGACCGCCTATGCCCTCGAGGAGGCGGGCTTCGAGGTCGCGACCGCCGGCCACGGCGTCGAAGCCCTCGAGCGGATCGAGGAGGCGGCGCCCGACGTCATCCTGTGCGACCTCAACATGCCGGTGATGGACGGTCTGGCCTTCCTCGCCGAGGCGAAGCGCCGTGCCCTCGACATCCCGATCGTCGTCGTCACCGCCTACGGCTCGATCGAGAGTGCGGTCGAGGCGATGCGCGCCGGCGCCGCCAACTACGTCAGCAAGCCGATCAACCGCCAGGAGCTGCGCCTGGCCATCGAGCGCGCGGCGGACCTCGGGCGGCTGCGACGGGAGAACCGCCGGCTGCGCGAGGAGGTGGCCGGCGGCCGGGCGGCGGACCGGCTGATCGGCGCCTCGGCGGCCATGGACCGGCTGCGCCAGACCCTGGCGAGGCTCGCCGAGTCGGACGTGCCGGTGCTCATCACCGGCGAGTCCGGCGTGGGCAAGGAGCTGGCGGCTCGGGCCCTGCACTCCGACGGCCCGCGCGCCGGACGCGGCCGCTTCGTGGTGCTCAACTGCGCCGCGGTGCCCGGCGAGCTGCTCGAGTCGCTGCTCTTCGGTCATCGCCGGGGAGCGTTCACCGGCGCGGCGGCGGACCGCGAGGGGAAGTTCGAGGCCGCGGACGGCGGCACGCTGTTCCTCGACGAGATCGGCGACATGCCCGTCGAGCTCCAGGCCAAGCTGCTCCGCGCCCTGCAGGACGGCGAGATCGAGCGTCTCGGCGACACCACGCCGCGGCGAGTCGACGTGCGCGTGGTGTCGGCGACCAACCAGCCGCTGGTGCAGCGGGTCGAGGAGGGGGTCTTCCGCAGCGACCTCTACTACCGTCTGGCGGTGGTACCTCTCGAGATCCCGCCGTTGCGCGAGCGTCTCGAGGACCTGCCGGCGCTGCTCCGACACTTCCTCGACCGGCACGGCGGGGCCGGCGCCGAGGTGCCCGCGACGACCCTCGCCGCGCTCCGCCGACGTCCGTGGCACGGCAACGTGCGCGAGCTGGAGAACCTGGTGATGCGGGCCTGCGCCCTGCATCCCGGGCTGACCAGCCTGACCCCCGAGCTCGTCGAGCCGGTCGGGCCTCAGGGGCGGTCGAGCCTCGACCTGGCGGATCCCGAGGCGATCAGGATTCCCGAGGGCGGGCTGTGTTTCGAGGAGGTCGAGCGCCGACTGCTGCTCGCCGCCTGGGAGCAGAGCGGTCGCAACCAGACCCGCGCCGCCGAGCTGCTCGACCTGCCCCGGCAGGCCTTCTCCTATCGCCTGCAGAAGCACGGCATCATCCCGCGGCACGGCCGCGGCGGCGACGATGACCGCTGACCGGCAAGATGCCCGGGCGCCCATCTGGAGGCGCCGGTGAGCCCGGTCCGCTGGAAGGTCTGGCTCATCGCCGTGCTGGTGGCGCTCGTCACCGTGCTGCACTACGGCGTCGATCCCCGGGCCGGCGCGGTGCACGACCTGCTGCTCCGCGCCTACTACCTGCCGATCGTGCTCGCCGGGCTCTGGTTCGGGGCGCGCGGTGGCCTGGTCACCGCCGCCGCCGTCAGCGTCGTCTTCCTGCCCCACGCGCTGCACGGCTGGCACGCGCCCTACACCTTCGTCTTCCGGCTCGTCGAGATCCTGATGTACCACGTGATCGGCGTTCTGACCGGCGTCATGTCGTCCCGCGCCGGCGCCTCCCTGGCCGCCGAGCAGGCCGCCCGGCGCGAGCGCGAGCTCGCCTACGACGACCTCAAGGCGAAGACCCGGCTGCTGTTCGAGATGGAGGAGCAGCTCAGGCGCTCGGAGCGGCTCGCCGCTTTGGGCCGGTGGTTGGAGGACAACGCGGTGCTGCTCGTGTTCGTCGCCACCGCGCTCGCGATCCGCTTGCACTGGAACCTCGAGGTCCATCCGCCGGGCGACTACATCTACTCGGACATGAACGGCTACATCCGCCGTGCCGATGG
>CAZKKP010000487.1:0-3343 GCA_964553295.1 uncultured Thermoanaerobaculia bacterium
GCCTCGCCAACCGAGTCGGTGGGCTGATCTACGGCCTCCTCCGGTCGGAAAGGGCGGCGCGGGCCGGCTGACCGGGCCCTCCCGTGGCCCGAACCCGGCTGATGGTGCGCGCCGTTGGGTATGTGCGCGGGTCTGGGGGCGCCATCCCGACCAGATCCTAAGATGTCGAGGCGGCAGGGGGTGCCTGGAACCGCTCCAAACAATTCAGAAACAGCGCCTTGCGATAATCCTCGGATCCTAAAGCCCGGCACCGTTGGTCGACGAGCACGTCATACGTGGGCGCCTGACACCATTCCTCCCGGCACCGCTTCAGGGTGCGGCTCGGTGACCGTGATACCCTCTGCTTGGCGAACCCCGGGACGGGACGGGATGTCCCGACGGCGAGGAGAGAGGCCCACGATGGTGACCCGCAGCTTGACCGCCATCATCGAGCGCGACGATGAAACCTGGGTCGCACTCTGCCCAGAGCTTGACATCGCGAGCCAGGGCTCGACCGTCGAGGAAGCGAGAGCAAACCTCCGCGAGGCGATCGAGCTGTTCTTCGAGTGTGCCGATCCCGGGGAGGTCAGATCACGCCTTCGCAGTGAGGTCTTCGTGACCCAGGTGGACGTCGCGGTTGGGTAGGCTCCGCGTCCTGTCCGGCGAGCAGGTCGGCACGATTTTCGAGGCCCACGGTTTCCACCTGATCAGGACCCGCGGCAGCCATGCCGTCTACCAACGGCGCTCCGAATCCGGCTCCATCACCGTCCCTGTTCCGTTGCACCGTGAGCTCAAGGTCGGCACCCTCGCCTCTGTAATCCGCCAGTCCGGCCTGCCGAGATCGCTGTTCGAGTAGCCTGGGACAGGGAGGGAGCCAGGAGCAACTCCCTGAACTTTGTCGCTCTGCCGCCCTCAGCTCCTCGAGGCGTTCGAACGTCTTCCTCGCCCACGGCTAGCCACGACGTCAGCGCCCGAGGGCCACTACGAAACAGATAAGCCCAACAAACGGTGCCTGGCCCAACGACTCCTGCATCTCTTGAACACTGCGGCGCTCTCAGTCCTTCGACAGCGAGATTTGCAAGAGTTGATGGGACGGCACGGATCCAGGCATCCGGGATCTGGCGGCAGGCCGCGGGGCGCTGGGTGCGGGGTGCAGGGTCCGGTGACGGGGTGCTGGTTCCGGGTTTCTGGGCCGTTCCTGCCAGCTCGGTCTGGGCGGGGCTGTGCGATGGCTCAGATCAGCGGGGTAGGCGGTCGGAGACCGGTCGTCAAGGGCGGGCTCGCTTCGCTCATGGCCTGCGGCCACCCTGGACGACCGCCCCCCGACCGCCTGGTGGGGGAGTCATGAGCCATCACACACCCCCGCCCAGACACGCCGTCGCCGAGAGCAACCCTCTCCCCCGGGGCCGGGCCGGCCTCGTCGCCCTCGAGCTGGCGCTTGAGCTCGCGGCCGAGGTGGTGGGACTGAGCATCCCCCGTGGCGCGTCCCACCTTCGGGATCACTTGGTGAGGGCCGCCGACAACACCGCGCTGCGGTTGTCCGAAGCCAGCGGCCGCACGCTCGGCAACCGCTACCAACACCTGGAAGCGGCCTACGCCGAAAATCAGGAAGTGCAGAGCGACCTCATGCTCCTTCAGGGCCGGGGCATCCGGCTCCATCCGGCGACGATCTGCCTCGCCAACCGAGTCGGTGGGCTGATCTACGGCCTCCTCCGGTCGGAAAGGGCGGCGCGGGCCGGCTGACCGGGCCCTCCCGTGGCCCGAACCCGGCTGATGGTGCGCGCCGTTGGGTATGTGCGCGGGTCTGGGGGCGCCATCCCGACCAGATCCTAAGATGTCGAGGCGGCAGGGGGTGCCTGGAACCGCTCCAAACAATTCAGAAACAGCGCCTTGCGATAATCCTCGGATCCTAAAGCCCGGCACCGTTGCTTTTCGGCACAGCTCGGTGTCAGCGAGCGGGGGCAAGGACAGGCATCGGCGTCAGCAGACAGGGACAGCCGTCAGGAACCAGGGGCAGGGACAGGGACAGCGGCAGGATCCAGCGTCGTGGCGGTGCCGCGGCGCCCGGAACATTGACCCTGACCACTGTCGCTGCCGAAGACGCCTGCCGCTGGCTCCCGCCGCCGACGCTATACTCCTTCCATGTTCGCGGTCACGCACGAGATGGTGGACGAGCGGTCGCTCGCGCTGCACCGGGCGGTGGCGGCGAAGCTGCTCGAGGATCCCGAGGTCCTCGAGAGAGCGCGACAGCGAGTGCTGGAGTGGCTCGAAACCGCGGCTGTGGACCGCAGGTCGGCGGTCGCCTGGCGGGAGGTCCTCGAGCGGTCGCCGTTCGAGGTCGCCCGTTTCCTCTGCGACACCAGCCAGCGGGCGCGCGACCTCCGTCAGTCGAGCCCCTTCGCCGGCAGCCTCGAACCCCGCGAGCGCTGGGCGATCCTGCGCGCCCTGCGCTCGCCGCGGAGGTCGGCGTGAACCGGGGGCAGCTCGAGCACGTCATCGGCTCGGCGGCGACGATCGCCGACGACGACGAGATCGTGGTCATCGGCAGCCAGGCAATCCTCGGTCAGTTTCCGGACGCGCCACTGGACCTGTGTCGGTCGATGGAGGCCGACGTCTGGCCGCTCCATCACCCCGAGCGCGCGGAACTCATCGAGGGCTCCATCGGCGAGCTGTCGATGTTCCACGAGACCTTTGGCTACTACGCCCAGGGGGTCGGACCGAAGACCGCAGTGCTCCCCGATGGCTGGCTCGATCGCGTCGTCCGGGTCCGCTCACCACGGACCCGCGGCGCAACAGGGCTGTGCCTCGAACTCCACGACCTCGTGATCGCGAAGCTGGTCGCCGGCCGAGAGAAGGACACCGCGTTCATCCGCGGGACGATCGCCCATCAGCTCATCGACGAGCCCACCGTCCTCGCGAGGCTCGAGGCCACGCCTCTCGAAGACGATCGACGCCGGTCGCTCGCGGACCTCGTGCGTCGCTGGTTCCGGCAGCGCCTCAAGCCGGCGCCAGGACCAACGAAGTCGTGATGACAGTAACCGTGCCAGACACGGTTTGCCGCCAGCTCTCGGCCGGGCGCATCGATTGCAAACGCTGGAAGCGCGCTCGACCCAGCGCACCAGGTAGGGCGCCCGGTTGTCGGGCGCCAGCCGCCGAGCCCGGAGCCACTGTACGAAAGGAAAGGTGCCGGGCACGCCATACCGCCCCACCTTGCTCGCGGCTGATCGACGATGGTGTTTACGGCGGTACGGCGTGCCTGGCACCATTCCTCGATCATATTCTTACGGCGGTATGGCGTGCCTGGCACCATTTCGGTACTGTGTCGGTCGATGGAGGCCGACGTCTGGCCGCTCCATCACCCCGA
>CAZKKP010000488.1:0-3343 GCA_964553295.1 uncultured Thermoanaerobaculia bacterium
AGGGCACCACCGTCAACACCAAGTACGGGCCGGTGAAGACCGACCACGTGCTGTTCATCGCCGCCGGCGCCTTCCACGTCGCGCGACCCTCGGACATGATCCCGGAGCTGCAGGGCCGCTTTCCGATCAGGGTCGAGCTCGAGGCGCTCAGCGCCGAGGACTTCCGTCGCATTCTCACCGAGCCCGAGGCCTCACTGGTCCGCCAGTACACCGAGCTGCTCGCCACCGAGAACGTCCGCCTGGTGTTCGCCGCCGACGCCGTCGACGCGGTCGCCGAGCTGGCCGCCCGGATCAACGCCGCGGCGGAGAACATCGGGGCCAGGCGACTGCACACTGTGCTCGAGCGGCTGCTCGAGGAGGTCTCCTTCGAGGCCCCCGAGCGGGCCGGCGAGACCCATACGGTGACGGCCGCGCGGGTCCGCGAGGTGCTCGAGCCGCTGCTCGTCGGCGGCGACCTGGCGCGCTACATCCTGTAGGCTGCTGCCATGCCCAGCGCACGCTCCCGCCGGAGGTCGTGGCGTCCGCTGCCCTGGCTCGGGCTGCTCCTCGCCGTCGCTGCCGGGCTTGCCGGCTGCGGCCGAAAGGCCGAGCCACTGCCGCCGGTCGTGCGGCGGGCCGCGGCGACCCGGGATCTCGCGGCGGCCCAGGTCGGGTCGGAGGCGGTGATCGTCTGGAGCTATCCCGCCATGACCAGCGCCGGCGGCGCCCTGCCCGACCTCGAGGCCGTCGAGCTGTGGCGGGCCGCGGTGCCGCTCGCCCAGGAGCCGGTCGGATCCGGCGAGCGGGACCGCCTGGCGCGCGAGGCGCTGCTCTTGAGCCAGGGTGAACGTCTGGCGGTGCTCGAGACCGACGCCCTCGCTGCCGCCACCCGCGGCTCGCAGCTCGAGCACCGCGACGACCTGGACGCGTGGCGGTCCGGGAACCCTGCCGTCGGCGTCGAGCAGGTGCTCTGGTATGCGGTTCGCTCGCGCTGCTGCGGCGGTCGTCTCTCGGACCTGTCCAACATCGCCCGCCTGGCGCCGACCAGCCCACCGCCCGCCCCGGAAGAGCTGGAGGCCGTCGCGGACGCCGCGGGCATCGAGCTGAGGTGGCGCGCCGGCGAGGGTCTCGGAGTGGTCGTGGAGCGCTCAGAGGAGGGGGTCGAGTGGTTGAGTCTCACCTCCGAGCCGGTGTCCGGTCAGAGCTGGCGCGACGTCACCGCGAGCCAGGGCCGGCTCTGGCGCTATCGCCTGCGCTCGGTGCGCACCGTCCTCGACGGCGCCAGGGTAGTCGGCCCGCCGAGCCCGGAGCTCGCGGTCGACCACCCGGACCGCTATCCCCCGGAGGTTCCCGTGGAGGTCGTCTGCCTGCCCGAGGGCCGGCGGATCCGGGTCCGCTGGCGGCCGAGCCCGGAGGCCGCCGAGTACCGCGTGCAACGGCGCGTCGGTAACGGCCCGTGGGAGCTGCTGGCGAGCGACCTGGCCACCTCCGAGTTCGACGACGAACGGCCACCGGCCGGCGAGCTGACCTATGGCGTGGTGGCGGTCGACGCCGCCGGCAACGCCTCGGAGGCGAGCACCTGCTCGGCGATCGTCGGCGGTGAGCCATGACCGACGCGCTCGTCAAGCTCGAGGGCGCGGGCAACGACTTCGTGCTCGGTTTCGGCGACTGGGCGGTGCGGCTGGCGGCCGACGCCGGACTGGTGGTGCGGCTGTGCGACCGGCGCCGTGGCATCGGCGCCGATGGCGTGCTCGCCGTCGAGCGACGGGGCGACGACCGCATCCGGTTGCTCCACCGTAACGCCGACGGCGGCCGCCCGGGCTTCTGCGCCAACGGCACCCGGTGTGCGGCGGCGGCCGCGCGGCGGCTGCTCGGGGTGCGGCCGGAGCTCGTGGTCGAGACCGACCGCGGCGAGATCGCCGCCCGGGTGGCGGGCGGCGAGGTCACCCTGACCCTCGCGGCGGTGGCGCCACCGCGCCCGCTCGAGGTCACGGTCGAGGATCGCCCGGCGCCCGCCTGGCTCCTCGAGGTCGGGGTGCCGCACCTGGTGGTGGCGGTGGACCGGGTCGAGGCGGTGGACCTGGCGACAGAGGGGCCGCGGCTGCGGGCGCTGCCGCTGGCCGGACCGGAGGGCTCGAACGTCCACCTGTCCGGCCGTCGCGGCGACGAGCTCGAGGTGCGCTCGTTCGAGCGCGGCGTTGAGGGCGAGACCTGGTGCTGCGGCTCGGGGGTGGTGGCGGCGGCGCTCCTCGAGATGGCCGCGAGCGGTCGCCACCGGGTGGTGGTGCGGCCGCGTTCCGGGGACCGGATGACGGTGGCCGTGCCGCGGGGCCCGTTCGACGGGCCGGTCGAGGCCACCGGCCCGGTGCGTTTCGTCGGCCGTCTCCAGCCCTTCCCGGAGTGGCTCGAGAGCCAGCCCTGACGGGAGGGTTCCAGGGCGCCGCCCGGTCGGCGTCAGAGCCCGGTGAGGACGGCGGCGACCGCCAGCCCGAGGCCGGCGCCGGCGCCGGCCGCGAGGTCGTCGGCCATGATCCCGAGAGCGCCCGGCAGCCGCTCCAGCCGACAGATCGGCCAGGGCTTGAGGACGTCGAGGACGCGGAACAGCAGGAAGCCGACTGCCGCCGCCCAGAGCAGGCCGACGGTCGAGCCCGCTGCCAGCCAGGGCCGGGCGATGGCGAAGCAGAGAAGCTGCCCGGCGACCTCGTCGACCACCACCGGGCCGGGGTCTGAGCTGCCACGGCGGCGCGACTCGACCCCCGCAGCCCACAGACCGGCGGCAGTGACCGCGGCCGCGACGGCGGCGGTGACGACGGTGCACGCGAGGACGCCCGGCACGAGGGCGGCGACCGCGAGCCAGAGCAGGGTCGCCGGCAGGGAGCCGGCGGTGGTTCCCGGGGCCGGCAACCGGTCGCCGAGCCCGGCGCTGGTGGCAACCAGCCGGGCGAGGCGTTCTCCGCGAGGCCCGGAGCCGGTCAACGGCGGCCTCCCTCAAGTCGCCGGAGGAGCTCCAGGTGGAAGCCCGCGAAGCTGCCCGACGAGCAGCCGAGCACGACGTCGCCGTTCGCCAGTCGCGGCGCTAGGACTTCCGCCGGATCCTCGCCGGCCTCGGGCATCAGGCTCGGCACGCCGCGCCCGGCCAGGGCCGAGGCCAGGCTCGAGCGGTCGAGGCAGTCGGTCGGACCGAGCCGGTCGCGGTGATACGGCGCCACCACCAGCACCAGGTCGGCGGCCGCCAGGGCGGCGGCGTAGCCGGCCTCGAACTCCCGCCGAGCGGCCGACAACGAGCGCGGCTCGAAGGCCACCACCAGGCGTCGGCCGGGCCACCGCTCGCGGGCGGCGGCGAGGGTGGCGGCGAGGGCGGTGG
>CAZKKP010000489.1:0-3310 GCA_964553295.1 uncultured Thermoanaerobaculia bacterium
ATGCCGGTCACCCCGAGCCCCCAGTCGGCGCCGAGGCTCGCGCGCACCCCGCGAGCCATCGCCAGCGCCACCACCTCGGACACCGCGCCGTGAGCGACGAGCTCCTCACGGGGGACGCCCAGGAGGGACTCCTTGACCTCGTTGGAGTAGCTGACGATGCCCCCCAGGTAGTGGGCGGAGACCCCGGGGATCTCGGTCAAGGCGGCGCCGACCATGCCGCCGGTGCAGCTCTCGGCGGTGGCCAGGGTCTCACCCCTGCGGGCCAACCCACGGACCACCGCCTCCTCCAGCCCGACGAGGTCGGTGCCGGCGACGTCGCCGCCGAGCACTCCGCGGAAGGCCGCCGCCATCTCGTCGACCCGCCGCCGCGCGCTTGCCGCCTCGCCGGTCGCCGCCAGCACCAGCCGGATCGCGCCATAGGAGGCGAGGATCGAGACGTTCTCGCGGCCGAACCGGTCGTACAGGTGACACACCCGGACCTCGGTATCGGACTCCATCACCCCGCCGAGCAGCAGCTCGCGGGTCACCCGGAGGGCGCCGGGGTTGAGGCTCGCGAGCTCGTCGGCGAGGTCGCGGACGAGCATCTCCTCCATCTCCCAGGGCACCCCCGGGAAGGCGGCGAGCAGCCGCCCTCGGGTGGTGACCATCAGTCCGGGGGCCGCGCCGCGGCTGTTCGGCAGGGGTCTCGTGCCGTCCACGACCTGGGCCATCCGGTGAGCGATCGGCGGCACTTCCCGGCCGAGGGCTCGGTAGCGCGCATGAATCCAACCCTCGACCTCGTGGTCGTGGTGCAGCCCTCGCCCCAGCGCCCTGGCCACCGCCTCCCGCGTGACGTCGTCGGCGGTCGGTCCGAGACCGCCGGTCACGACGACCACGTCGACGCGCTCGAGCAGCTCCCGGATGGCGGCAGCGACCGCCTCGACATCGTCGCCGAGCACCCTCTTCTCGACCACCCCGACGCCGTGGTCCGCGAGCACGGAGGCGATGCGCAGCGAGTTGCGGTCGAGCTTGCTCTCGCCGAGCAACTCCGAGCCCACCGCCAGGCACGCCGCGGTTCGCAGGTTCAGCATGGGGCCTCCCGTCCCGGGGGATCGCACCGGGGGCCTGCCGCCGTCTGCCGGACTCCCGGGCACCGGCTCATCATAGCCGCTCGTCCGACGGATCGTCAGGGGATGACGTCAGAGGCGGAAAGTTGCACTCCGTGGCGGGAAGGGGCAGAATATCCTGGACCGCTCGGCAGGCCGCCGCCGCCGAGCGGGCGCCGCTTCCTCCCCTTCCCCCTCCGATTTGAACGACCTCGGGGAGGAAGACCGGCAGGGCAAGAGAAAGATTTCACATACTGGTGGCGTCATGAGCATCGAACGGAAGCTGCTCGACCTCGCGAACCGTCGCGAGCAGGCCCGCCTCGGTGGCGGGGCCAAGCGGATCGCCAAGCAGCACGAGCAGGGCAAGTACACCGCCCGCGAGCGTCTCGAGAAGCTGCTCGACCCGGGCAGCTTCGAGGAGTACGACGCCTTCGTCACCCACCGCTGCACCGACTTCGGCATGGAGAAGAACCAGCCCCCCGGCGACGGCGTGGTGACCGGCTACGGCACCATCGACGGTCGCCTGGTCTTCGTCTTCTCCCAGGACTTCACGGTCTTCGGCGGCTCGCTGTCCAAGGCCTACGCCGAGAAGATCTGCAAGATCATGGACATGGCCGTCCAGGCCGGGGCCCCGATCATCGGTCTCAACGACTCCGGGGGCGCCCGCATTCAGGAAGGCGTCGACGCCCTGGCGGGCTACGCCGACATCTTCCTGAAGAACGTGCTCGCCTCCGGCCAGGTGCCCCAGATCTCCCTCATCCTCGGGCCCTGCGCCGGCGGCGCCGTGTACTCGCCGGCGATCACCGACTTCGTCGCCATGGTCCGGGGCACGGCGTACATGTTCCTGACCGGCCCCAAGGTGGTGAAGCAGGTGACCCGCGAGGACGTGACCACCGAGCAGCTCGGCGGCGCTGACATCCACGCCGCCAAGAGCGGCGTCGTCCACCTCGTGACGGACTCCGAGGACGAGATCTTCGCCGAGGTCCGGCGTCTGCTCTCGTTCCTGCCGCAGAACTACCGCGAGCGGACGCCGGTGGCGCCCTGCGACGACCCGGTCGACCGCCGCGACCCGGAGCTCAACTTCCTGCTCCCGGAGAACCCGAACAAGCCCTACGACATGAAGGAGGTCATCCGGCGGGTCGTCGACCACGGCGACTTCATGGAGATCCACGCCGACTACGCGCCCAACCTGGTGGTCGGTTTCGCCCGTCTCAACGGCCGTGCGGTCGGCATCGTCGGCAACCAGCCGCAGGCCCTCGCCGGCGTCCTCGACAACGCGGCGTCGATCAAGGGCGCCCGTTTCGTCCGCTGCTGCGACGCCTTCAACGTGCCACTGCTCACCTTCGAGGACGTTCCCGGCTTCATGCCCGGCACGGTCCAGGAGTACGGCGGCATCATCCGCAACGGCGCCAAGCTGCTCTTCGCCTTCGCCGAGGCCACGGTGCCCAAGATTACGGTCGTGGTCCGCAAGGCCTACGGCGGCGCCTACTGCGTGATGAGTTCCAAGCACATCCGCTCGGACGTCAACCTCGCCTGGCCGACCGCCGAGATCGCGGTCATGGGGCCGGACGGCGCGATCGAGATCATCTACCGAGCCGAGCTCGACGGCGCCGCCGATCCCGCCGCCCGGGCCGAGGAGCTGAAGGAGCAGTACCGCGAGCTCTTCGCCAATCCGTTCGCTGCCGCTCGCAAGGGCTACATCGACGCCGTCATCGAGCCGGCGAACACCCGCTTCCGGGTTATCCGGGCGCTCGAGATGCTGGTCGAGAAGCGACAGTCGAACCCACCCGTCAAGCACTCGAACATCCCGCTGTGAGCGGCGCACGAGGTGGCAGATGGACATGACCGACGGCCTCGTCATCACCGCGCTGGGCATGAGCGTGGTCTTCTCCGGGTTGATCCTGACCAGCCTGCTCATCGTGTCCTTCTCGGTGGTGCCGAAGCTGCTGTCTCGGGGCGAGAAGCGGTCTCGGCCGCCGACACCGACACCTGCCGTGCCGGCGCTCTCCGCCCCGGCGGACGACCGCGTCGTCGCGGTCATCACCGCGGTGCTCGAGGTCGAGCGCCGGCTGCACGGCCTGGAGACCGGTGGTCGGCTGACCATCCACCGGACGACGTGACGCGGGAGGGAGCGCCGCACCGGCGCTCCTCGAAGGAGCTGTCATGAGCGAGTACAAGCTGCGCATCGGAGACACCGAGTACGCCGCCGAGGTGCTGCAGATCAC
>CAZKKP010000490.1:0-3281 GCA_964553295.1 uncultured Thermoanaerobaculia bacterium
GCCCACGAGCCGACCGCGCATCCCTCCAGACGACGGAGCCTTCAACCGCCGACGCCTCTGATGGTCGGCCAAGGCCCACCCTACCCCCTCGTGCATCCTGGCACTTGCGCGCGGAGCGGGACGCGGGGTGGGCGGCCGAGGGTCCGGGCGGGCTGCCGTGGTGGAGCCGCGAGCGCGACCGCTCGTTGGCGCCCGAGGCGCCGGAGGCCTGGGTCGACGAGCTGGGGCGGAGCACGGGGCCGGAGCGGGCGCCGACCGGCGATGCCAGGATGTGGACTTCCGGCAAGCCTACGAAACACTTGACCAGAAGCTGGCCGCTGACCCCCGAAACGCCACACTTCGGAGTCCATGAAGGAATGCAAGACTCGGTGGGTCTGGTACCGATTCCGGTGCGTTCGAGTTGCGGTCAGGTCGACCCCGAGCTCGAGCGGGGACGAAGCGGGAAGATGGCGCGGGGGGACCGCTGTGTGACAATGCCGTCACCATGGACGGGTCGGCGAACATCGCGGGGGCGCTGGTGGAGATGGCCCGGCAGCAGCCGGGGGCGACGGCCATCGTCTGCCCCTGGGGCCGGCGCGGCGGCTCGCTGAGCTACGCCGAGCTCGAGGGCCGGGCCCGGCGGGTCGCCTCCGGCCTCGCCCGGCACGGCATCGGGCCGGGCACACGGACAGTGCTCATGGTCCGGCCCGGCCTCGACCTGTTCGCGCTGGCCTTCGGGCTGTTCATGGTCGGGGCGGTGCCGGTGCTGGTCGACCCCGGGATCGGCCTGAAGCACCTCAAGGCCTGCCTCGGCCGGGCCCGGCCGGAGGCATTCATCGGCATCGGCCGGGCGCAGCTGGCGCGGGTGCTGCTGGGCTGGGCGCGGGGCACCGTCCGATGGCCGGTGACGGTAGGACGGCGGCTGCTCTGGGGCGGCACGACCCTGGCGAAGATCGAGGCCCTCGGCGCCGGCGCCGAGGCGACCGGCTTCGAGGCGTCGGCCGACGACGTCGCGGCGATCGTCTTCACCTCGGGCTCGACCGGACCGCCCAAGGGCGTCGTCTACCGCCACGGCAACTTCCGCGCCCAGGTGGAGGCGCTCCGCGAGACTTACGGCATCGAGCCCGGCGAGGTCGACCTGGCGACCTTCCCGCTGTTCGCCCTGTTCGACCCGGCTCTGGGCATGACCACCGTCGTGCCCGACATGGACCCCACCCGACCTGCCCGGGTGGACCCTCGCAACATCGTGGGTCCGGTGCAGGAGCTCGGCGTCACCCACATGTTCGGCTCGCCGGCCCTGCTCGACACGGTCGGCCGCTGGGCGGCGCCGCGGGGCGTGAGGCTGCCGACGCTGCGGCGGGTGGTGTCGGCCGGGGCGCCGGTGCCGCCGCGGGTGATCGAGCGCTTCCAGAGGTTGCTCCCCGAGGGTGCCGAGATCTTCACCCCCTACGGCGCCACCGAGTCGCTGCCGGTGGCCTCCATCGGCAGCGCCGAGATCCTCGGCGAGACCCGCCATCGCACCGATCGCGGCGAGGGTACCTGTGTCGGCCGGCCGGTGTCCTCGATCGAGCTGCGGGTCATCCCGGTGAGCGACGAGCCGATCGAGCGCTGGGAGGAGAGCCTGGCCCTGCCCCCCGGCGAGGTGGGCGAGATCGTGGTCAAGGGCCCGCAGGTGACCCGCGAGTACTTCGACGCCCCGGAGCACACCCGCAGGGGGAAGATCGCCGACGGCGACGGGGTCCGCCACCGGATGGGGGATCTCGGCCTGGTCGACGACCGGGGTCGGGTGTGGTTCTGCGGCCGCAAGGCGCACCGCGTCGTCACCGAGGCGGGGGTGCTCTACTCGGTGCCCTGCGAGTCGGTGTTCAACACCCACCCCCAGGTCGCCCGCAGCGCCCTGGTCGGGGTGCGCCTGGGCGGCCGGACCGAGCCGGTCATCGTCGTGGAGCTGGACCGTGAGGCGGGTCGGGTGAACCGGCGCACCCTCGGGCGCGAGCTCGCCGGGCTTGCGGCGGGTCGCGACCACACCCGGGGCATCTCGCGCTTCCTCGTCCACCGCGGCTTCCCGGTCGACATCCGGCACAACTCGAAGATCGACCGGGCGCGGCTGGCCCGCTGGGCGGCCGGCAAGCTCGGCGGCGAGCCGGCGGTGGTGGGGTCGTGACGCCGACCACCGCCCTGGTCACCGGCGGCGGCGGCTTTCTCGGCGGCGCCATCGTCCGCCGGCTGGTCGAGCGGGGATGGAACGTGCGCAGCTTCAGCCGTGGTCGCTACCCCGAGCTCGAGGGGCTCGGCGTCGACTGCCGGCGCGGCGACCTGGCCGACGCCCGGGCGGTCTCCGGCGCGGTGGCCGGGGCCGACGTGGTCTTCCACGTCGCCGCCAAGGCGGGGATCTGGGGGCCGGAGCGCGAGTACTACGAAGCCAACGTCGTCGGCACCCGGCACGTGCTCGAGGCCTGCCGCGAGCACGGTGTTGTGCGGCTCGTCCACACCTCGAGCCCGAGCGTGGTGCACGCAGGGGGCGACATCGAGGGCGGCGACGAGTCGCTGCCGTACCCCGATCACTTCGAGGCGCCCTACCCCCGGACCAAGGCGATGGCCGAGCAGGAGGTGCTCGCCTCCTCCGACCGCGACCTGGCCACGGTCGCCCTGCGGCCGCACCTGATCTGGGGCCCCGGGGACACCCAGCTGGTGCCGCGGATCATCGCCCGCGGCCGGGCCGGGGCGCTCAAGCTGGTCGACGGCGGGCGCAAGCTGGTCGACTCGGTCTACATCGACAACGCCGTCGACGCCCACATGCTCGCCGCCGAGCGCCTCGCCCCTGCGGCACCCTGCGCCGGGCGCCCCTACTTCATCAGCAACGGCGAGCCGCTGCCGGTGGGCGAGCTGATCAACCGCATCCTCGAGGCCGCCGGCGTGGCGCCGGTGACGGCGTCGGTGTCGGTCGGCGTGGCGGTCGTCGCCGGCGCCGTGCTCGAGGCGGTCCATCGGCTGCTCGGCCGCCGCGACGAGCCCCGGATGACCCGTTTTCTCGCCCGCCAGCTCGCCTCCGCCCACTGGTTCGACCTCTCCGCGGCGCGGCGAGATCTCGGCTACGAGCCCAGGGTGACCCTCGACGAGGGCTTCGTCAGGCTGCGCGCCTGGCTGCGCGGGGAGGAGGTCGCGCGATGACCCCAGAGACGATGCTGCTGGTGGCGGCCACGGCCGTGCTGACCGCTGCGGCCACCCTCGGGCTGGGTGCGATCCTCCTCGGCCGTGGTGTCCGGCGGCTGCTCGACCGGGAGCTCGAGGGGCGCCTCGAC
>CAZKKP010000491.1:0-2638 GCA_964553295.1 uncultured Thermoanaerobaculia bacterium
GGCCGGTCGCGCAGCGACCCTTGACACCGGGCAGGGCGCCGGCTACCCGCCAGGCAAATGAACGACCCGGAGTGGCCCACCCTGCCGCCGCCGGTTGTCACGAACAACCCCAGCCACCGCCAGCAGCCACAGCACCACCACCCAGGCGCCCGCCAACCGCACCCGTCGCCACCCACCTCCCCTGCCACCGCCACCTGTCACTGCCACCTGTCACCGCCCACTGTCACTGCCAACTGTCACTGCCAACTGTCACTGCCAACTGTCAGTGCCCACTGTCACTGAACCCCCACCCGGCGGGCGGCGGGCAGCGCTGCCTCCTGGCGCCCGATCTGGGATTCTGCGCGCGGTCCGTCGGCAGAGTACGGGCCCGGGGGGATCGCCGGCCTCGGGGCTGTCCGCTGGCGCCGCTGCCTTGACACCCGGCACGCCTTTCGCCACCCTGTGGCGGCCTGGGGGAGCAGCGAAGGGGGCGTCATGCGCAAGCCCGTCATTCTCATCACCGGCGCGAGCGGCGAGATCGGTCACGGGTTGATCGAGCGCTTCGCCGCCGAGGGGATCTCCTCGATCATCACCATCGACCTGCAGCCCCTCGGCGACGAGCTGCAGCCGAAGGTCCACCGGGAGTACCTCGGCTCGATCCTCGACGAGAACCTGCTCGAGAGGATCCTGTCGGAGTACGAGGTCGGGATGATCTTCCACCTCGCCGCGCTGCTGTCGACCCGCGGCGAGTTCTCCCCGACTACCGCCCACCAGGTCAACGTCGACGGCACCCTGCACCTGCTCCAGTTCGCCCAGCACCAGGGGGAGTCCCACGGCCGGCCGGTGGTCTTCCTGTACCCGTCGTCCATCGCCGCCTATGGTCTGCCCGACCTCGAGACCAAGGCCGCGGCGGGGCGGGTCAAGGAGCACGAGTGGTGCATGCCGACCACCATGTACGGCTGCAACAAGCTCTACTGCGAGCACCTCGGCCGATACTACGACTCCCACTACAAGCAGCTCGCCGCCGAGACCCTGTCCGGGCGGGTCGACTTCCGCTCGATCCGCTTCCCCGGTCTGATATCGGCGTTCACGGTGCCCTCGGGCGGCACCTCGGACTTCGCCCCGGAGATGATCCACGCCGCCGCCCGCGGCGAGTCCTACGCCTGCTTCGTCCGGCCCGACGCGCGGATCCCCTTCATGGTGATGCCCGACGCAGTCGACGCCCTGGTGAGCCTGGCGCGGGCGCCGCGGGCCCAGCTCGGCCAGTCGGTGTACAACATCGCCGCCTTCAACCCTTCGGCCGGCGAGGTCCGCGAGCTGGTTCTCGAGGGCTTCCCCGACGCCGACATCAGCTTCGAGCCCGACCTGAAGCGGCAGGCGATCGTCGACAGCTGGCCGGCCGACGTCGACGATGCGGCAGCCCGACGTGATTGGGGGCTGGCGCCCCGCTTCGACCTGCGCTCGGCTTTCGTCGACTACCTGTTCCCGCGGATCCGCGAGCGCTATGCGAGCTGAGCACCGGCTCGGGCCCCGCAGAGGAGGGCGACGTGGATCACGCTCGCCACGGCTGCCGCGGCGCGGCGAGCTCCTGCTCTCGTGATCAGACCTCTTGTCTCAACAGAGGCTGGCAAATCGAGTTATGAGCTGCGGATGAACGTCCAGGGACGAGCCGCTGGTACCAAACCGCAGCTTCATAAGGGGTTTAGCGAACTTCCGTCAACCCCAAGATGTAGTGTTGACAGGCTCTCGAGCCCCTAGATATAGTGCTTCGAGTCGACACGGTCAGCGCTTGCACGGCACCCGAGCGGGGGGAGCCCCCGGCAAGAGGGCGCGTGTCGAGATCTTGAGAGGGAGAGGGGAAGGCATGAGGATCAGCCGTCGGTTCACCCAGTTCGGCAGCGGGCCCTACGACGGAATCGACTTCGTCGAGCGCTCGAGCGAGATCCGCAATCCCGACGGCACCGTGGTCTTCCGCATGGACGGCGTCACCGTGCCGGCGGCGTGGTCGCAGGTCGCGGTCGACGTGCTCGTCCAGAAGTACTTCCGCAAGGCCGGCGTGCCGCGGACCGACCGCGACGGTCAGCTCGTGCTCGACGAGCACGGCGAGCCGGAGACCGGACCGGAGACCGACGCCCGCCAGGTCTTCGACCGCCTCGCCGGCTGCTGGGCCCACTGGGGCCGGCAGCACGGCTACTTCTCGAGCGACGAGGACGGCGAGGCCTTCGCCGACGAGCTCCGCCACATGCTCGCCCGCCAGGTCGCGGCGCCCAACTCGCCGCAGTGGTTCAACACCGGCCTGCACTGGGCCTACGGCATCACCGGCCCGGCCCAGGGCCACTGGTACTGCGACCCCGCCACCGGCGCGGCCAAGCTGTCGGGCTCGGCCTACGAGCGCCCGCAACCCCATGCCTGCTTCATCCAGTCGATCTCCGACGACCTCGTCAACGAGGGCGGCATCATGGACCTGTGGACCCGGGAGGCGCGGCTGTTCAAGTACGGCTCCGGCACCGGGACCAACTTCTCCCGGCTGCGGGCCGGCGGCGAGCCGCTGTCCGGCGGCGGCCGGTCGTCGGGGCTGATGTCCTTCCTGAAGATCGGCGACCGGGCGGCCGGCGCCATCAAGTCCGGCGGCACCACCCGCCGAGCAGCCAAGATGGTG
>CAZKKP010000491.1:2648-3274 GCA_964553295.1 uncultured Thermoanaerobaculia bacterium
GAGTTCATCAGCTGGAAGGCGGTCGAGGAGCGCAAGGTGGCCGCCCTGGTGGCCGGCTCACGGCTGCTCCAGCGCCATCTCCAGCAGGTTCTCGACGCCTGCTTCGTCGAGGGTGAGGAGCGCGCTCAGGTCGACGTCGCGACGAACTCGCGGCTGCGCGTCGCCGTCGCCACCGCCCGCCGCAACGGGGTCCCCGACGGCTCGCTGCAACGGGCGCTGCAGCTCGCCTCCCAGGGCATCAGGAGCTACCGCGTCGAGCAGTACGACACCGACTGGGACTCCGACGCCTACTTCACCGTCTCCGGCCAGAACTCCAACAACTCGGTACGCGTCCCCAACGCCTTCTTCGCCGCGCTCGAGGCCAACCGCGACTGGTACCTGACCCGGCGCACCGACGGCAAGATCGCCCGAGCGGTCCCGGCGTCGCGGATCTGGGACCAGATTGCGCTCGCCGCCTGGGAGTGCGCCGACCCGGGCCTGCAGTACGACTCGACGATCAACGAGTGGCACACCTGCCCGGCCGAGGGTCGGATCAACGCCTCCAACCCGTGCTCGGAGTACATGTTCCTCGACGACACGGCGTGCAACCTGGCGTCGCTCAACCTGATCCAGTTCCGGCGCGCGGA
>CAZKKP010000492.1:0-3255 GCA_964553295.1 uncultured Thermoanaerobaculia bacterium
GGCGACAGGGGACTCGACCCGCTACGAGTTCCGCCAGCTCGAGCTCAACCCGGAGCTCGAGGCTTCGGGTTTCGTGCTGGTGCTCGGCGACGGCGTCGCGGTGCAGGAGATCGACGCCAGCGGCTGAGGCCCGAGGCGCGGCCCGCCCGACGGCGCCCGGCCCGACCGCCCGCGGCGGCGCGCCCACTTCGAGGGATCCGACGTGCTGCCCTTCACCGTCCGCCATCGCGCCGCCGACTGCCTCGCCCGCTGCGGTGAGCTGACCACGCCCCACGGCGTCGTGAGGACGCCGGCCTTCATGCCGGTGGGGACGGCTGGGACAGTCAAGGGCATCGCCTCCTGGGAGCTGCGCCGTCTCGCCCCGGAGATGGTCCTGGCCAACACCTACCATCTCCTGCTCCGGCCGGGGGTCGAGCGGATCGAGGCCCTCGGCGGGCTCCATCGCCTGCTGGCCTGGGGCGGCCCGATCCTGACCGACTCCGGCGGCTACCAGGTCTTCTCCCTGGCCACCCGGCGTGCCCTCGACGACGACGGCGTTACCTTCCGCTCACACCTCGACGGCGACCTCTACCGGCTGACCCCGGAGAACGTCGTCGATGCCCAGAGCAGGTATGGCGTCGACGTCGCGATGGTCCTCGACGAGTGTCTGCCCTACCCGGTCGATGCCGCGGTCGCCGCGGCCTCGATGCGGCGCAGCGTGGCCTGGGCGGCCCGCGGCCTGGCTCGGGCCGACGAGATCCGGCGTGCCCACGAGTGGTGCGGCGGGCTCTTCGCGATCCAGCAGGGGTCTCTCGACGAGGGTCTGCGCCGCGAGTGCAGCGACCGTCTCGCGGAGCTTCCTTTCGACGGCTTCGCCATCGGCGGGCTGGCGGTCGGCGAGGCCAAGCCCGACCTCCACGGGGCGGTGGCGATGGCGGCGCCGATGCTGCCCGAGGACCGGCCGCGCTACCTGATGGGGGTCGGCGACCCCGAGGACCTGCTGCACGCCGTCGCCTGCGGCGTCGACCTCTTCGACTGCGTCCTGCCGACCCGGTCGGCGCGTACCGGCAAGGTCTACACCTCCCGGGGCGAGCTGATGATCAAGAACGCCCGCCACGCCGACGACCCGCGACCCCTCGACCCGGAGTGCGCCTGCCCGACCTGCCGGGACTACTCCCGGGGCGCCCTGCGCCACCTGTTCGTGTCACGCGAGGCGACCTCGGTGGTCCTTCTGACGGTGCACAACCTTTCCTACTTCCTCACCTTGATGCGGGAGGCCCGGGAGGCTATCATGGCGAGCCGCTACTCGCGGTACCGTCGGCGCGTCAAGACCGGCCGCGGCGCAGGCGACGCCGGCTGAGCGCCGCCCACGTGGAGAGGTGAAGCATGGAACCTGCAAGCGGGGGAAGCCCCCTGACGATGCTCATACCGTTCGCACTGATCTTCGCGGTGTTCTACTTCATCGTGATTTTGCCCGCGAAGAAGCAGCAGAAGAAGAAGGAGGCGATGATCTCGGCGCTCAAGAAGGGCGACCGGATCGTCACCACGGGCGGGATCTTCGGGACCGTGACCGCGGTCGAGGACCAGTCGCTGCTGGTCAAGGTCGCCGAGAACGTCCGGATCCGGATCACCAGGAGCGCCGTGGCGGGGCCTGTCGCAGGCGACGGCGCTCCCCCGGCCGAGTAGCTGGCAGAGGAGGCGACAGTGGGCTCCAAGCTGATCGGGCGCGTGGTGTTGATTGTCGCGGTGGTGGCGCTGGGCGCGTGGTCGCTCTACCCGCCGGGCGAGAAGATCAAGTTCGGGCTCGACCTGAGCGGCGGGGTCCACCTGGTGCTCGGGGTGCAGACCGACGACGCGATCAAGGCCGAGCTGGACGACGCCTCCCGCCGCCTGGTCTCGCTGGCCGCAGACCAGGGTCTCACGCTCGGCGCGACCCGCAGCGAGCCCGAGGAGCTGCGCTTCGTGGTCGAGGTGTCGGCCGCCGTCGACCGTCGGGCCCTGTCCGACCTCGCCGAAGACTACTTCGGCGACTACGACGTGTCCCGGGAAGCTGGTGAGTGGACCTTCCAGTTCAAGCCCAACGTCGAGCGGACGGTCCGCGACCAGGCGGTGCGCAAGGGCCTGGAGACGATCAACAACCGCATCGACCAGTTCGGCGTCGCCGAGCCGGTGGTGCAGCGGCAGGGGATCGAGGGCGACCGGATCCTCGTCCAGCTGCCCGGCGTCGACGACCCCGAGCGGGTCAAGGAGATCATCCGTCGGACTGCGTTTCTCGAGTTCAAGGAGGTGATCGCCGGCCCGGCCCCGGACCGCCAGAGCCTGCTGGCGCGCACCGGCGGCGTCGTACCACCGGACGCGGAGGTGCTGCCCGGCGAACGGACTGCGATGGACGGCAGCTCCCTCGGCCGAGACCTCTACCTGGTGAAGAAGGCCTCGATCATCACCGGCCGTGAGCTGCGCAGCGCCCGGCGCTCTCAGGACGAGTACGGCATGGCGATCGTCCAGTTCGACCTGGTGCCGTCGTCGGCCGACAAGTTTGCCGAGTACACCGGCAGCCACATCGGAACCGCCATGGCGATCGTGCTCGACAACACGGTCATGTCGGCGCCCTCGATCCGCAGCCGGATCCCCGGCGGCTCCGGCATCATCGAGGGCAACTACTCCATCGCCGACGCCGAGGACCTCGCCCTGGTGCTTCGCGCCGGCGCCCTGCCGGCGACCATCGTCTACCTCGAGGAGCGGACCGTCGGGCCCTCCCTCGGCCGAGACTCGGTGGTGCGCGGGGTGCGGGCAGCGGTGGTCGGCTGTGCCCTGGTGATGGTCTTCATGCTGGTCTACTATCGATGGTCCGGGGTCAACGCCGTCGTCGCCCTGCTGCTCAACCTGATCCTGCTGCTCGGAGCGATGGCCTACTTCGGCGCCACACTGACCCTGCCCGGCATCGCCGGTGTGATCCTGACCATCGGCATGGCGGTCGACGCCAACGTGCTCATCTTCGAGCGGATCCGCGAAGAGCTCAGGGTCGGCAAGACGGTCCGCTCAGCGATCGACACCGGGTTCGCACGGGCCTTCGGGACGATTCTCGACGCCAACCTGACCACCCTCATCGCCGCCCTGTTCCTGTTCCAGTTCGGCACCGGCCCCATCAAGGGCTTTGCCGTCACCCTGTCCGTGGGCATCTTGATCTCCATGTTCACTGCCGTTTTCGTCTCGCGAACCATCTTCGACATGGTGCTTTCCCGGCGCCAGGTCAAGGTGCTGTCCATTTAGGGGGCT
>CAZKKP010000493.1:0-3255 GCA_964553295.1 uncultured Thermoanaerobaculia bacterium
GCCGCGGTCTCGGGGATCGGCTTGAGCTTCAGCGTCAGCTCCGCGTCCTCCGGGCTGAAGATCCGCCGCAGGATCTCGAGCTCGACCCCGCTCGGGGTGGCCGGGTAGCCGTGCGGCAGCCGGTCGAGGGCCCGTGCGAGTCGCTGATAGACGTCCTTCATGGCGGCCTCCCTGACGGCTCTCGCCACCCATGATGCGCGAGGTCCGACAGAAACGCCATCGTGGTTCGGGATGACGCGACGGTCGGCGGCGGTTACCGAGGCAGAATCACGTTCGCCACGACGCTTCCGGAGGTCTTCATGGCACGAACGCCGCTGATGCGCTCCCTGATCCGAGCCCTCGCCCTGGCCCGCGCCGCCAACCGGGCCGGCCGCCCGGCGGTCGAGGTGGCTGAGCGCGCCCGCGCCCGGTGGACCCGGCGTGAGCTGGTGACGACCTCGGCGGTCGCCGCTGCCGGCCTGGCTCTCGGCTGCCGGCCGCGTCCAGCCGGACCCCACGACACCCCCGACGAGGTGGCGATCGTCGGCGCCGGCATCGCCGGCCTGACCTGTGCCTGGCGGCTGACCCAGGCTGGCGTGCCGGTCCGACTCTACGAGGCTCAGAACCGGGTCGGCGGGCGCATGTGGTCGCTGCGCGACCACTTTCCCGAGGGTCAGGTGTGCGAGCTTGGCGGCGAGCTGATCGACACCGGACATCACTGTTTGCGCGGGCTGTGCACCGAGCTCGGGCTCGAGCTCGACGACTTCGAAGGCGACGACCCGGCCCTCGCCCACGACCTCTGGTTCTTCGACGGTCGACGCATCACGGAAGCCGAGGTGGTCGAGGCCTTCCGGCCGGTTGCGGCGAGGATCGACGAGGCCTGGGAGGCGTTGTCCGGCGACACCGTCTCGTACCGGCAGCCCTCGGGCGGCGAGGCGGTCGACCGGCTGTCGATCGCCGAGTGGCTCGACTCGGCCGGCGCCTCGGGTTGGTTCCGGAAGCTGCTCGACGTCGCCTACACCACCGAGTACGGCCTCGATGTCGACCGCCAGTCGGCCTGGAACCTCCTGATGCTGATCTCCAGCGACCCGGATCCGTTCCGGGTGTTCGGCGAGAGCGACGAGCGCTTCCACGTCCGCGGCGGCAACGACCTGGTGACGGCACGGCTGGCCGAGCGGCTCGCCGGCCGGATCGAGACCAGCCGCCGGCTGGACAGTCTGCGGGGGATGCCGGACGGCCGCTTCCGGCTCACCTTCGCGGACGGCGGAGCGCTCCGTGAGGTCGTCGCCGACCGGGTGGTGCTGACCTTGCCCTTCACCCTGCTCCGCGAGGTCGAGCTCGGGATCCCGTTGCCGGAGGTCAAGCGCCGGGCGATCGCCGAGCTCGGCTACGGCACCAACGCCAAGCTCATGACCGGTTTCTCGACGCGACGGTGGCGCACCGAGGGCGGTTCCAACGGCAGCGTGCTCTCCGACCTACCCTTCCAGCTCTGCTGGGAGTCGACCCGCCTGCAGGCCGGCGACGGTGGCATCCTGGTCGGCTACACCGGCGGCCGGCGCGGCCTCGAGGTCGGCGAGGGAGCTCCCGAGGAGCAGGCGAAGCTGTTCGTGCGGGCCCTCGAGCCGGTGTTTCCCGGCCTCGACGCCCTGCGCACAACCGAGGTCCGCTTCCACTGGCCGAGCTTTCCCTGGATGATGGGCAGCTACGCCTGCTACCTGCCCGGTCAGTGGACGACCATCGCCGGGTCGGAGGGTGAGCGGGTCGGCGCCCTGCACTTCGCCGGCGAGCACACCTCGGCGGATGCTCAGGGATACATGGAGGGCGGCTGTGAGTCCGGCGAGCGGGTCGCACGGGAGATCCTCGCCGACCTCGGCCTGCCCGCCCCTGCTGCTGTTCTCCACCACGGCGTCTGACAGCGGCAATCACCACCGGCACACAGAGGCACAGCGCGGGCCGTGCCCGCAACTCAAGGCAGAAGAGATAAGTTCTCACACCCAAAACACAAAGAGAAACACACAGCTTCTGAGAGCAGGCCGGTAGGTCGGCGTTGTGGGACTCAGGCGGAATCGCGGAGGCGGTCGAGGGCGTCGGCGGCGACCTCGGCGAGGTCGGGATCCTCCGAGTCGGCGAGGGCCTCCAGCGAAGGCCGCGCCGCCGGGCTGCCGATCAGGCCGAGCAGGTCGGCGGTGTCCCCGGCCAAGGCCGGCTCGGCGCCGTCGAGGATCGGCAGGAGGTGCGGGACCAGGTCGTCGAGACCTCCCGGTGATGTGACCACCGCCTCCTCGGCGGCGAGCATCAGGCCCATGCGTCCCTCCAGCGCGCTCGACCGCCACAGGGCCGCGAAGGCTGAGCGGCCCTCTTCGTTGTCCAGGCAGGAAGCGGCGGCGTCGAAGCGACCCGAGTCCACCAGCGAGCGCAGCACGGCCCGCCCGCCGGCGGGGCCCTCGCGCTCGAGCAACCGCCGGGCCAGAGTCTCGGGGCCGATCGCCCCTACGAGGGTGAGCTCGCCGTCGACGACCGCGGTGGGCACCGAGCGCACCCGGAAGCGCGCTGCCAGCTCGGCGTCCACCGTGGCGTCGCGGACCGACACCGAGACCCGGTCGTCGAGGGCCGCCAGGGTCCGGGCCGCCTCCACCGTCTGTCGGCAGTTCGGGCAGCCGGGCGCGGTCAGGACGACGATGTCGGCCGGCCGCGTCAGCCGTCCGAGCAGCTCACTGATCGCAGCAGTCGTCGGGTTGACCACGGTCGTCACCAGGCCAGCTCGGCGCCGTCGTGGTTGAGGAAGCGGCCGGTCTGCGTGGGGCCCAGACCGTCGATCACCCGGCGCATGCCGGCGACCGACTGCGCCGGGGTCAGGGTGGCATCGGGGCCGCCCATGTCGGTCTGGACCCAGCCCGGGCTGAGCACGACGCAGGTGAAGCCCTCGTCGGCGAGCTCGGCGGCCAGCGAACGGGTGAACATGTTGAGCGCCGCCTTGCTCTCGCGGTAGCCGTAGTAGCGGCCGCTGGTGTTGCCGGCCAGACTGCCGAGACCGGAGGTGATGCTGACGACCTGCTTGAGCCGACCCTGGCGCAGCTGCGGCAGCAGCGCCTGTATGAGCCGCATCGGCCCCAGGGTGTTGACCGCGAGGACGCGCTCGACGTCGGCGATGTCGGTCTCCTCGAGAGTGCCGGTGCGCGGGAAGATGCCGGCGTTGTTGACCAGCAGGTCGAGGGGGCGGTCGCCGAGCTCCCGGGCAAGCTGCGCGACGCTGGCGGGATCGGCGACGTCGAGGGC
>CAZKKP010000494.1:0-3254 GCA_964553295.1 uncultured Thermoanaerobaculia bacterium
CGCCGCGGCCGGCAGCCGCGCTCCTGGTACATGGCGAGCTGGCGGCGCAGCACCAGGACCTCGGCCTTGAGCTGCAGCACGGTCCACGGCGACCGGGCGAGGGCACTGAAAAGGCGAAGCGCTGCCGATGCGACAGAGCCGACGGCGCCGGCGACCTTTGCGATGAGGTACGAGACAGTCATGGCGACGCATCCTGCCGGCGCCGATGGGATGTCGCAAGGTGACCGTCGCGGCGGTCTCGACACGCTGTCGCTGGTCGGCGCCCGAGTCTCCGGCAGAAGGCAGGCAGCCCGGGGAGTGTGAGGTAGGATGGCGACCCTGGCTCGGCCCGTGAGACGACGTCGACGGCCCATTTCCGAGGCGTATACCTGATGCTGTGCACATCACGCTCGACGCGGTGTGCCGCACGGAGTGACGCTCGCGACGCCAGCGTCGGTCGCCCCGGATCTCGGCTGGCTGGGGCGGCGACGATCGGGCTGGTGGTCGTCGCTGCCGTGGTGGGTGGGGCTGCCGTGCCGGGATCGGGCGTGGCACTGTCGGAGGCGGGCGCCACGGAGGGGATCGCGGCTGGCGCGGCGCCGGCCTCCCACGACGCCTCGGGTCGTCTGAGGTGGCGGGAGGTACCGGGACGTCATCGCGAGACCTTCGTCTACAACCCTGACGACACCCTCGACGTGTGGACGACCGCCCTGGTCAACGGTGGGGGGTCGGCCCAGCTCCAGCTCAAGCACCTCTACGACGCCGCCGGTCGGGTGATCCGCCGGTACGTCGAGAACCCTGAGGACTTCGCCAGTCCGCCGGCGGGCCTCGCGACGCTGGAAACTGACCTCGGCGACGCCTGGGGCTACGACCGCCTTGGTCGGATGACGTTGGCCGGCCGGGTGACCGCCAGGGGTGGTGATGGCGACCCCGAGCAGGACGAGCTGGAGGAAGGAACACGGGTCCAATACGGGTACCGGGTCGACGACCCGAGGGAGCTTCCGGAGACCGAGACCATCGGCTGTCTCGGCGGCTGGTGGGGCGAGCCACCAGGGGTTGTCACCCGGGAGCACGGCGTCTACGGCGACCTCACCAAGTGGACCGGACCGGAGGGCATCGGGTCGTTCACGGCGGCGCCGGACGAGCTTCTGCGGCGGGCGACCGTGACCTGGCAGCCGGCCCCCGAGGGCGCCACCACGGGCGCCTACACCTGGGGCGGAGCCGACCGCCTGATGACCGTGGGAGCCCTCGGCCAGTCTCTCGTCAACGGCTACGGAGCGCCGGGGGCCCGGCTGGCAACTCGGGGCGCCGGGCTGGATGGCGTCGCCCTGGGCAACCTCGCCTTCACCTGGGACGGCCCCTCGAACCTCAACGAACGCCGTGCGCCGACCTCGGCCCTCGGCGGCCTCGACGTCTTCGGGGGCCAGGACTGGGCGTGGGCCCACCGCGACGGCGCCAGGCTGGGGGTCGGGGACTCCTCCAAGGGCGTGTTCGAGTACGACTACGGCGCCGGGGACGAGGTGGCGTTCACCCGCTACGAGGGCGTCGTACGGCAGTACGGTCAAGCCAGCTATCTCGGTCGCCCCACGACGCTGACGGGCCCGGAGGGGCTGGAGGTCCTCGGCTACGACTCCCTCGGCAGACGCACCCTGGACGGCCGTCATCGCTACACGTGGTCGTGGCGGGGCGAGCTGACCCAGGTCGAGGTGGTTGACCCGGAGAGCGACCTGGTCGGCCACCGGGTGTCGTACGAGTATGACGCGGTCGGCCGGCTGGCCCGGCAGACCCACTTCGACATCCTCGGGTCGCTGATGGGCGCCCGGCTGTTCGTCTGGAACGACGGCGAGCTCGTGGCCCAGGTCGGTGTGAACCACCTCAACAAGGTCCTGTGGACGGTGGAGCACTTGCCCGGTCCGGTCGGATATGACGACAGCCCTGTGGTCCGCGTGACCACCGGGTACTCCGAGAGCATCCCGGATCCTCCGCCGACCGCCCGCGACTACCACCTCATACGGGACGAGATGGGGTCGGTGGTGGCGGTGCTCCGGGGCGAAGAAGTGGCCCAGGGCCAGCCCCCACCGCTGCTGGCGAGGGTGCTCTACAGCCCCTACGGCGACGCCCACCTCGAGCCGGGCCCCGAGCTACTGGCGGTGGACCACGATCTGGCGTTGAAGACGCTCGACGGCGTCGAGCAGCAGGAGACGCCGACCACGGACGTTGGTGGACAGCAGGGGCCGGCGGCAGTGCCCGGGGCGATGGTCTTCGACCTCTCCCTGGCACTGGCCGTCGACAGCGTGCCCGGGGCGGCGACCCTCGCGCGCTGGGTCGTCGACGAGGACGGCGAGCGCTGGGTCGACGAGGCGCCCGAGGCTTACGTGGTCGCCCTGGACCCCGGCAACCCGCGGCGGCTGGCGGTGATGCCGGTCGAGCCCTGGGCGCACAGCACCCGGTACCGCGTCACGTTGCGCAACGGGCTCCGGGACGGTTTCGGACGGACGGTGGTTTTTCCGGACGGAAGGGAGGTCTACGAGGCCGAGGTGACGGTGCCGGCGGCGCCGTGTGAGGAGGAGAGGTTTGACGGGTACCCGAAGCGGTATCCCCACTCCTTCGACACGGCGAAGGCGGCCGGGGAGTGGTTTGAATGCCAACCGATACCACTGGACCCCGACCACCCGCCGGATCCCATGGCGACCCCCGAGCGCTGCTTCCCGGGCGGCCTCAACCTCCTCTTCCAAGGGCTGTGGCACGACCCGGTAACCGGGCTCGCCTACGCCCGAAACCGCTGGTACGACGCCCGCACCGCCCACTGGCTGACCCCAGATCCAATGGGGGCCTTCGACAGCCCGAATCAGTACAGCTTCGTGGCTTGGCAGCCGCATATGGCGACGGATCCCACGGGGGAGGTAGCCTTCCTAATCCCTGCCATGTTCGTGCTCTGGGGTGGGATTGAAGGCGCCGCCGTAGCGATCGACATCGCTACGGATGTCGATCCCTATGTGGACATGCGAACGGCCGGAATGACTGGTGGCGCAGTAGGCGGTGCCTTGTCGCTGGCGACGTATGTCGGTGGCGGCGTCGCTGCCAGGGCAGCTTCTCCATACCTATCGCGATTGGCCGCGCCTCTTGTGAATCGAGTCGCGCCTACGCGTCTTGGTGCCGGGCTTGGTGAGGCGGGTCGCTTCCTTGGCAGGGATGTGAGGAGCTTCTTGCCCGGGAGGGCTGGTGCCCTTCCGGTGACGGCCCCAGGGAGGGGAGTCTATTTCTTCAGAGGTGGG
>CAZKKP010000495.1:0-3243 GCA_964553295.1 uncultured Thermoanaerobaculia bacterium
CGGTCCCGGTCGGCGGCGCCGGCGGCGGCGTGCTGCTGGCGACCGGCGCCGAGGCCCGGGCGCACACCGCCGACCACCTCTTCGTGCTCGGCCTCGAGCGTGGTGTGATGCCTCGTCCGGTGGTCGAGGACCCGCTCTTGCCGGACGTCGTGCGCGGGCGGCTCGCCGGCGACGTGCTGCCCGAGATGCCGGTGGCGGCCCGCCGCGCCGACGAGGAGCGCTACCTGTTCGCCCAGCTGCTGAGCGCCGCACCGGCGGTCACGGTGTCCTGGTGCCGCCGGGCCGACGGCCGCCGGCGGGCGCCCTCGACCTTCGTCCACCGGCTGCGGATTTCGTCCGGCCTGGAGGTCGGACGGGCCCACCTCGAGCTGGCCCGAGACCGGCCGCGGCCGGCCCTGGAGCACGCGGTCGAGGTAGGCCTCGGCGCCCGGGGCGGCCTGTCCGCCGAGGTCCTCGCCGCCGCGGTCCAGGAGGGCCGGCGGCTGGCCGGCGGCGATCACCTCTGGCGGTCCTCCGGCCCGGCCGTCGCCGTCGCCCGGGCGGCGATCGGCGCCGCCCTCGAGCCCGGCTCGCACGCCGTCGGGCCGGGTCCCTGGGATGGCCTGGTCGGCGATCTGCGGCAGGCCCTCGACCGGACGCCGCCGATCACCCGCCTCGAGGCCGTCGCCCGCTGTCCGTGGCAGGCGTTCGTCACCCGACGGCTCGGCGTGGCGCCGATGGCCGATCCGCTGCGCGGGCTGCCCGAGCTCGGACCGGTCCTGGTGGGGGAGGTGGCGCACGGGGTTCTCGAGCAGGTCGTGGTCGAGGCCCTGGGAGACAGGGTGGGGACGGTCGGAAGGGCTTCGACCCGAGAGCCCGTGGCGGTTTCCTGGCCACCCCCCGAGCGCCTCGCCGAGCTGACCCTGAGAGCCGCCGAGAGAGCACTTCGGGAGGGCGGTCTCGGCGGACTCGGCCTGGCGCCGCTGCTGGCCGCCAGGGTCCGGCCGGTGCTCGCCGTGGCCGAGCGGGTGGTGGCGCCCGCCCTCGGCGCGGTGCTCGGCTCGGAGGTGACCGGCGAGCTGGACGGGCTCGGACGGCTGGTGAGCTTCCGCGCCGACCGCGTCGACCTGGTCGAGGACAGGCTCGCCTTCGTCGACTACAAGACCGGCGTGCCGTTGTCGGTGGATGCCAGGCCCGAGACCCGCCGCCGCAAGCTGCTCGCCGCGGTCGCCCGGGGCGAGCGCCTGCAGGGCGCCGCCTACGCACTGGCGGTGGTCCGCGGCCGGGGCGCCTACCTCTTCCTGTCACCGTCGGCGCGGGCGACCGACGACGCCCTGCGTACCGTCGTGGTAGAGCACGACGACGCCGAGCTCGTCGACACCTTCGCCTGGGCCGCCTCCCGGCTGCTGGCGGCCTGGGACCTGGGGGCGATGCCGCCCCGGGTGTCCGAGCCCGGGCGTCCCGACACCTTGCCGTCGGCCTGCGCCAGCTGCCCGGTGGCCGAGGCGTGCCTGCGCGATGACTCCGGCCTGCGCCGGCGGCTGGTCGCCTGGCTGGAGTCGGGCGAGTCGGACCCGCGGCCGCCGGTGACGATGGCTCGGGAGCTGTGGTGGCTGGGCCGCCAGCCGAGCACTGCCGAGGAGGAGGCGTGAGCAGCGACCGCGACCTCCGTCTCGAGCGCGACCTCGAGGCCCGCCAACTCGCCCGGAGCGAGTTCGGCAGGCCGCTGATGGTCGTCGCCGGCGCCGGCACCGGCAAGACCGCGCTCTTGGTGACCCGGGCCGTCGCCTGGCTGGTGGGCGAGGGTTGGGAGCGCCACGAGGAGGCGGGCCGGGCGCCCGAGGAGGTCGCCCGGCGGGCGGTCGAAAGGGTGGTGGCCATCACCTTCACCGAGGCGGCGGCGGCGGAGATGGCGGAGCGAGTGGTCGAAGCCCTCGAGGCCCTGGCCCGGAGCGAGGCGCCGGTGGGCTGGGTCGCAGGGGAGAGCTCTGGCCCCGACGACGAGACGGCCCGCCGCGCCCGACGGCTTCTCGACGAGGTCCACCGCCTGCGCGTCCAGACCATCCACGCCTTCTGCCAGGGCCTGCTTTCCGAGCACCCCCTGGAGGCGGGCCTGCATCCGCGGCTCGAGGTGGACGCCGACCTGAGCCGGGTCGAGGCGGTCGTCGACGAGGTCGTGGAAGGGGCGCTGCGCTCCCTCGAGGCGACGGGGGCCGGCGACGAGGACTGGCGGCGCCTGGCCGAGCGCGGCCTCGGGCCGGCCGAGATGGCCGACGGCCTCCGCGCGCTGGTCGCCGCCAGCGTCGGTTCTGCGGACCTCTCTGGAGATCCCTTCGATCCCGAGGCGGCCACGGCGATCGCCGACCGCCTGTGCGCCGCCGTCGCCGTCTTCGAGAAAGCGGGCGGGGGACAGCTCGAGCACGTCAAGGCGAGTCGCACCGCATCCGCCGCCGGCGCCCTGCTCGCCCTGGGCCGCGCCCTCGGCGCCCGGGGCCCGGCGACCTTCGAGGGCCTCGCCACCCTTGCCGCCGAGGTCGAGAACGGCGATCTTTCGAGGTTCCAGGAGTGGGCGAGGGGGGGCTTCAACCAGACCGAACGCTGCCGCATCCGCGAAACCGCCGCCGAGGTTGCCGCCGCAGCGGCGGTGGTCCACGGCGAGCTGCAGGGGCTTTGCGGGCTCGACCCCGAGAGTCATCGGGCCGCCCGGAGGGTGCTGGCGCCGCTGCTTGAAGAGGTCCGGCGGGCGATGGCCGTCCGCGGCCTCGTCACCTACGACGACCTGCTGACCGGCGCCGCCCGGCTGCTCGAGGACGAGCCCTCCGTCCGGCGCCAGCTCCGGGCGTCGATCGACCAGCTGCTGGTCGACGAGTTCCAGGACACCGACGCCGTGCAATGCCGGATCGTCGAAGGCCTCGCCCTCGGCGACCGACCCCGTCCCGGGCTGTTCGTGGTCGGCGACCCGAAGCAGTCGATCTACGGCTTCCGCCGGGCCGACCTCGCCGCCTACGACGACTTCCGCGACCGCCTCGCGGCCGCCGGCGGCGAGGAGCTGGTGCTCAGCCGCAACTTCCGCTCGGTGCGACCGATCCTCGACGAGGTCGAGCGGGTGGTGGCGCCGGTGATGGGAGAGGCCCGCGGCCTGCAGCCGGCCTTCGAACCTCTCGAGGCGACCGAGGGCAGGGCCGACTCGGCCGGCTTCGAGCGGGCGCCCTGGACGGCGGTGGAGCACTGGGTGTGCTGGCCGGTCGAGGACGGCGGCCCGCC
>CAZKKP010000496.1:0-3239 GCA_964553295.1 uncultured Thermoanaerobaculia bacterium
CAGCACCGGGACCGTCGTCGGGTCGCCGGTGTCGTTGTCGACCACCGAGGCGTAGGCCCACACCCGGGCGCCCGGGGTCAGGGGCTCGACCGTGGCGTAGGCGAGGTCGTGCTGGCCGGCGCCCAGGCTCGTCAGCACCCGGTCGACCTGGATCCAGCCGCGGGCCGGGACCGCGACCGTCCTCGGGTTGCCCACGGCAACCCCGCCGGGGCCGAACAGGCGGAGGCGGACGTTCGCCTCGGCGTCGCCGAGGTTGACCACCCCGACGTTGCTCCTGTAGCGGGCGTTCTCGCGCAGCCCGAGCAGCCAGCCGACCCGGCCAGCGGCGAGGGCGTCGCCCTGGGTGAGGGCCGGCAGGCTCTGGCCGAAGGTCGCGCCGGCGCCGACCTGGTTGTAGGTGCGGGCGGCCAGGGCCACCGGCGCCGCAGCCTCGACCTCGACGACGCCGCGCCGCGACGAGTCGACGGGCTGGTCGAACAGGCTCACCACCAGGTCGTCGAAGGACCAGGTGTCGCCGGCTTCCAGAGTCCTGAGCCGCGTCACCACGGGAGCGCCGCCCAACCCGGTGAAGGTGAATCTGAGGTCGACCGCCGCCGCGCCGGGGTTACCGGCCACCAGGTCGGTCCGCCAGGCGGCGCCCCCGGCGCCCGGGGCGTGGGCCACGGCCGGCACCAGGTAGCGCGCGGCCGCGCCGCCGGCGCTGACCCCGTCCCAGCCGGCGAGACGGGCCATCAGCCACCAGAATGCGCCGCCTTTGAGCACGCAGTTGAGGGCCTCCGAGTGGGCGCAGTCGCCGCAACCGGCGGCGATCGCGGCGAGCTCGCCGGTCGGGTTGGCGGCGAGCCACTCGGCGGCCCAGTTGCCGTCGCCCCAGGGGTTGCCGTCACCGTTCGCGTCGTACTCGCAGCCGTCGGTGCCCATCAGGGCGAGGTAGTCGGTCGCGCCGTCGGGGTCGTGGCTCTCGATGTCGGCGAAGTCGTAGAGCACCTTGCCGTTGGCCCGGCACCAGCTGCGGATCTGCTGGTTGCCGCGGTGCAGGTTGCCGTCCGGACCGCTGCCGTCGAGGTGACCGGTCATGTAGACGAAGACGACGTCCGGATGGCTTCGCTCGAGCTCGTCCATCGCCTCGAGATAGGCCTGGATGCCCTGCTGCGTGTTGTCGCTCACCCCGCCGCACCAGGACCACATCACGACGTTGCGGTCGTTGTCGGCCAGGCCGAGCATGGTCGCCGTGGCGTCGCGCCAGCCGACGTCGCCGTGGTGGCCGAGGTCGGCCGCGTGGTCGTTCGCCCACAGGTCGTTGAGGAAGACCCCGGGCTCGAGGCCCCAGCCGGAGGCGGAGTACTCGAAGTGGCCGCCGAGGACCGCGGCGATGGCCTCGATCCCGGTCACCAGCTGGCTGCCGTGGGAGGTGTGCGAGTAGCCGACCCGGAGGCCCTGCTGGGCCGCCTCGATCCACCGGGCCGGGATCGCCCGGAGATCGGTGGTGGTGTGGTCGACCACGATCCCCTGCGCCGCGGCCACCGTCGCGGCGCCGAGAACGAGCCCACCGGCGATAAGCGAGCCCAGCCCGAGTCGCCCCGATGCGGTGCGCCGCAACCTCAGTCGATCCTCAACCATGGCCACCCCCCCCCTCGCGACGACCGCAGGATCGTCGGTCAAACTGACGTCACATCGTAGCGCGGCGCTGGCCCGGACGGGATCGGGTACCCACTGTCCCCTGCCCCCTGTCCCCTGTCCCCTGTCCCCTGCCCGGTAATGGTGTAACCTCAGGGGAGCAGGCACACCCGCGCCGCCCGGTCTACCAGGCGCAAGCTACCGAGGCCGGCGCCATCTCCATCACCAGTTTCGACCTCGAGGGGTCGAGCACCGTCGTCGCTCGAGGGAGTCTCCCATGACACGAAGCCTGACGCGCCTCCTGATCCTCGTCCTGACAGTGCTCGGCACAGGCTGCGCGACCTCGTTCTCGCCGGAGGTCGTGCGGTCGGAGATCACTCGCCAGACCGGGGCCGACCCGTCGCGGGTGTTCGAGCTCAACCTCGGCCAGGTGACCATGGCCCTGGCCCGTAAGGTGATCGGCGTCGGCGAGGACGGATCGCTCCCGCTGGCAGGGCTCGCCCGCTTCGAGCTGGCGGTGTACGACGTCCCCGCTACCGGCCGGAGCCTGGACTTCACCCGGATGACGGTGCGCGGCTGGGAGCCGACGGTGCGTTCCAAGTCCCCGACCGGCTCGACCCTGGTTCTGGTCCGCTCGTCGGGCCGCGACATCGGCGACCTGGTGCTGGTGGCGGCCGACGCCGACCAGGCCATCTACGCCCGCCTCGCCGGCCGGCTGTCTCGCGACCTCCCCGAGGCGCTCGGCCAGGCCGTGGCGATGCGCGGCACCGACGGGGTCAAGCGGGAGCTGATGTCCCTCGGCGGGTCGCCCGGCCCGGAGTGACCCACGCGCCCGGCTCGCCCGACAGGAGATCCGATGCGACATCGGGAGCACGGCCGACGGCCGAGCCGGCAGCGCTGGCACGCCGGCTGCCCGGCCGAGTCACGCGCGACGGCCACGACCCCTCGTTCTCTCCGGATCCCCGCGGAAGCTTCCCCGGCTACGCGGCGGTCCGATGGCGGATGAACAGGAAGCCGGCGACCGCCAGCACCGTGACGAGGAGCAGAAGGCCGGGAGTGGAGAGCGCCGGGATGGGCATCGGCACGTAGTCGTCCGACCGGTTGAGGAAGGTGCACAGGATCTGTTCGCCGGCGTCGACGTCGATCGTCGCCGTGCCGCTTGCCAGGTCGGTGACGGTGCCGCCGTCCGGATCCTCACAGGTGATGTCGATCAGGGTCCAACCCAGCGGCGGGGACAGCTCGCTCACGGCGTAGCTGCCCGGCTCGAGATCGGTGAAGGTGACGCTGCTCGTCCCGGTCAGGGTGAACGGCCCGAGATCGCCGGCAAACTCGAACTGCTGAGGCGCATACCGGGGCAAGGTGTCCTTCGCGATCGTCACCGAAGTGCCGACCGCGGTGTTGAGGAAGGTGCAGGTGACGTGCTCGCCAGGGTCGAGCTCGACCGTTGCGGTGGCGACCGCGAGGCTCGTGGTGGTCACAACCAGCGTCCCGAGCACGAGCAGGAGTGCTGCCGCGCGACGGTGACCGCGATGTGGGGATAGTGCGGTCATGGGAGGCGGTAGCTCCGCGCGAGAACGTCGTCGGCGAGCGGCTCATCCACGACGATGTCCTGTGGGCCTGCA
>CAZKKP010000497.1:0-3225 GCA_964553295.1 uncultured Thermoanaerobaculia bacterium
GTCGACTTCATCAACCTCGAGCTGCGCGCTGGCGAGCTCCTGGAGGAGGCCGTGGTCCGCGCCGGAGCGGTGCGGCTGCTGCCGATCCTCCTCACCCAGCTGTCGACCATCGTCGGCTCGGCCTTCATGCTGTCCGACCCGATCTTCCAGGGTCTGGCCCTGGCCATGATCTCTGGCATCATCGTGTCGACCGCCCTGACCCTCGGGGTGATCCCCGTGCTGTACTACATGTTCCTCAGACGCGTAGGGCCGGAGTCCGTGGTGAAGATCGACTGACCCGAAGGCCGTTTCCGCTCGTCGCGGGGCGGCGTGATCGCGCGGCCGACCGCGCAGCCGCGAAAGGAAGGTGAACCATGAGTGTGAACGAAGCGCTCCGCGCAATGGCCGGGTTCATGGTGCTGCTGAGCCTCGTTCTCGGCACCTGGGTCCACGAGTACTGGTACTTTCTGACCGCCTTCGTCGGGCTCAACCTGCTGCAGTCTGCGTTCACCAGGTGGTGCCCGGCGATGACGATCCTGCGCAAGCTGGGCCTGAGGGAAGGCTGAGACCGGCGCGAGTCGAGGAACCTGTCGGCCGCAAGGAGGGGCGCTCAACCATGAAGCTGCTGATGATCATCGTCGACTCGGCCTGTCGCGAGGAGCTCGAGGTGCTCCTCCGGCGTCACGGCGTCGAGGGCTACACCGAGATCCCCGGGGCCCACGGCATCGGTGGAACCGGCATCCGCATGGGCTCCGGGGCCCATCCGAAGACGTCCAGCCTGTTCTTCACGGTGCTGCCCGGAGAGGACGTCCAGCAGCTCCGGGACGACATCTGCGCGTACTGCGACGCTTGCGGCAAGCACATGAAGATGTTCGTCTGGGGCGTCGAGGAGATCGTGTGAACGGCAGCGCCGAGAGCCCCTCGCGGAGGAGATCTGTCATGGAGTCTCTCCTGATGGTGTTGGTGTTCCTTGGCGCCTGGGTGGTCTTGCAGTACTGGCTGCTGCCCCGCCTCGGCGTCGCGACGTGAGCGGTCCCCGATCCGTCGGCCGGCGGCCGACCCCGATGCGCGGCTCCCGCAGCCGAGCAAGAGCCCTCTCCCGGGTCACAGGTCGAGCCCCGGGAAGCAGAGCGTGAAGCGCCACCGCCGTGAGACCGGCGCCAGCCCGCAGTGACTGGCCCCCCCGGTGCTGCGACCCCTCAGTCGACGATGTCGAGCACCACCTGGCGCTCGCTGGTCAGCCCTGCGACCCGGTCGCGTACGGTGAACTCGAAGTGGTACTCACCCGGCTCGGGTAGCGCGGCCAGACTGATGGCGTTGGCGTAGAGCCAGAGGTCGCCGACGAGCTGGATCGCCTCCAGGGGCATCGTCAGGGGTCGGCCGAGCCGGGTCTCGCCGCGGCGGAGTCCGATTTTGGCCTCGAGCTGTGGAGCTCCCTCGTTGGCGCCTCCCGGACGCACCACGAAACCGAAGAACGACAGCTCGCCCTGGCGCGAGACCGCCCCCCCGGCGTGCGGCCGGAGGTGCCAGCCGCCGAAGGTGTAGGCCTGGCCGAGCGGCGCGCCCTGCTCGAGCTCCGCCGCGAGCCCGACCCACACGGGCGACATCCAGGCCCCTTCGTCGGGAACCTCCGGCACCTCCACGTCGCTGACGAGTATCAGCTCGGGCGTGCCCTTTGCGCCGCCGGCGACCTCGAGGCGGTACCGACCGGGCTCGAGGGGGAAGGTCAGGTGATAGGCCACGTTGTCGCCGGACATCAGCGCCTGCGGCACCACCTGGAAGGTGCTCAGGGTGGCGCCGGACGGCTCGGCGACACGGCCCGCCAGGACGTCGAGGCGGGGAGCGTCGCCAGGGAGCTCGAGGTGCAGCCAGACCGGAAGGTGGGAGGCATCAGCGACCCCGACCTCGACGAGGGAGCGCAGCCGCTCCTGCTGGCGAGCGGTTCCGGCTTCGAGCCACGCCAGGTGAGCCGGGTCGGCGGGCTCGGCATTGGGTACGGAGACCGGCTTCGGCACCTCGTCGATCTCCGGATGGAGCAGGTGGACCTCGGGCGCCCGGGTCATCGCCCGCAGCGCCATGGTGGCCTCGCGGTGGGAACGGTCGAGCGTGAAGAAGTTCGAGCCCGACCGATTCTCGTAGAACACGAAGAGCACCCGGGAGCCCTTGATCCTGAAGCCGTCCGGCAGGCGCGCCGGGTCGTAGGTCCACATCTCGGCGTTGGCCCGCACCTCGTCACTGCCGGCCGCGGTGTTGTCGAGGGTCTCGACGGTCTCGGTCGGAGCGCGCTTCTCGGCGGCGTGGGGGGTGCCCATCAGGAGGAGCACGCGGCCGCGGTCCGACAGGGCGCCGCGCAGGTTGTCCGAGGTGAAGGTGGCGTCGGCGTAGCGGACCCTCGCCTCGAAGTCCGCCTTGAAGCGGTTGAAGGGCTGTCCGGGGCTCGGGTTCCGCCGCTCCCAGAAGAGCTCGATGAAGGTGCGGGCCTGCTCGTCGGTACGGGCAGCCTCCCAGTCCTTGCGCTCCTGCTTGGTGAGCAGGAATCCGGCCGGGCCGTCGGCCCAGCCGGCGTAGCTCTCGGACAGCTCGGCGCCGGCAGGCAGGGCGATCAGCAGCGCGGCCACCAGGGGGGCGGTCCAGGGCGTCAGAGGGTGTCTCATTTCGTCACTCCTTCCTCACCGTCCGGGTCGCCATGGTACGCCGAACCGCTCCGACGCTCAAACCCGAACCCAGAGAAGGAGGCGGCCGCGACCGGCCGCCGGCTCGTCGGAGCATGGTGGAGACAGAAAAACGCCCCACCGAGGTGGGGCGTTCTATCGAAGACTTCCCGGCGGCGACCTACTCTCCCATACCCTGGAGGTACAGTACCATCGGCCCTACGGAGCTTAGCTGCCGAGTTCGGAATGGGATCGGGCGTTTCCTCCGCGGTATGGCCACCGGAAAAAAGCTTACAACCGAATCGCGTCGAGATCAGACATCGCATTTGAAAACAAGGAAACGTGTGGTCAAGCCTCACGACCGATTAGTACGGGTTAGCTCCACGTGTTGCCACGCTTCCACATCCCGCCTATCAACCAGGTGGTCTCCCTGGGGTCTTCAGGGGCTTGCGCCCGGGACACCTTATCTTGGAGTGGGCTTCCCGCTTAGATGCTTTCAGCGGTTATCCTTTCCGAGCGTAGCTACCCAGCTATGCCGCTGGCGCGACAACTGGTGCACCAGAGGCTCGTCCATCCCCGTCCTCTCGTACTAGGG
>CAZKKP010000498.1:0-3212 GCA_964553295.1 uncultured Thermoanaerobaculia bacterium
GAGCTGGCCCGGCTCGAGGCGGTGGCCCGCTCGGCGGGCGCCCGTGCCGTCAAGGCCACCGGCGCCGGCGGCGGCGGCAGCCTCGTTCTGTGGCACGAGGCCGGTGGCCGGCCGCTGCTGGCGGCAGCCCTCGAGGCCGCCGCAGGAGGCGGCCGGGTGCTGGCGAGCGGCGTCGCCTCGGCCGGCTGTCGGATCCTGGTCGGCCCCAGCCCGGTCACTCCTGTGGTTCGACCCGGAGGACGTGGCTGACCTTGGCGGCAAGGGCGGCCGCGGAGAACGGCTTCTGGATGAAGTGAACCCCCTCGTCCAGGACGCCATGATGGGCGATGACGTTGGCGGTGTAGCCCGACATGAACAGCTGCCGGATGCCGGGCCTGAGCTCGCGGAGCTTCTCGCCGAGCTCCCGTCCGTTCATCTGGGGCATGACCACATCGGTGATCGCCAGGTGGATCTGGCCAGGGTGGCTGGCGGCGAAGGACATCGCCTGGGCCGGGGTGCCTGCGGTCAGCACGGTGTAGCCGTGGTGCTCCAGCATGCCCCTGGTGATCTCCAGGATTGCCGGCTCGTCCTCCACGACGAGGACGGTCTCGCTGCCCCTCGGAATCGGCGAGACCGCAGAGCCGTTGCCCGCCTCGTGCTGCGTGCAGGCAGCCTCGACGCGCGGCAGGTAGACCCTGACCGTCGTGCCGCCGCCCGGTTCGCTGTAGACGTTGACGAAGCCGTTGTTCTGCTTGACGATCCCGTAGACCGTGGCGAGCCCCAGGCCGGTCCCCTTGCCGTGCTCCTTGGTGGTGAAGAAGGGCTCGAAGAGTCGCGAGAGCGTTTCCCTGTCCATGCCGCAGCCGTTGTCGCTCACCGCGAGCAGGATGAACTCGCCCGGCGCGAATCCGGCGTGGGTGGCGCAGTAGGTCTCGTCGAGGGTGACGGCCTCGGTCTCGATGGTGACCTTTCCAGCGTCTTTGATGGCGTCGCGGGCGTTGACGCACAGGTTCGCCAGGATCTGGTCGACCTGGGACGGGTCGATCCTCACGTTTCCCAGGTTCCGGCCGGGCAGCCAGGCCAGGTCGATGTCCTCGCCGATCAGCCGGCGCAGCATCCTCAGAGTGCTCTCCACGACCTGATTGAGGTCGAGGACCCGGGGAGAGACCGTCTGCTTGCGGGCGAAGGCGAGGAGCTGGCGGGTGAGGTCGGCTGACCGTTCGGCGGCCGCACGGATCGCGAGCAGGCGGGCGTACAGGGGGTTCTCGCGCGTGACCTGCTTGAGTGCCAGCTCCACCTGTCCCAGGATCACCGTCAGCATGTTGTTGAAGTCGTGGGCGACACCGCCCGCAAGGCGCCCCACCGACTCCATCTTCTGGGCCTGCGCCAGCTGGCTCCTCAGCTTCTCGCGCTCCTCGCGCGCGTGCCTGCGTTCGGTGATGTCGCGGGCATATCCGGTCGTCCCGATCGCTTCGCCCTGCTGACCGTGTACCGGCGCCTTGAAGGTCTCGAACCAGCGCAGCTCCCCGTGGTGGAGAATCGGCTCCTCCACCACCCGAGCGACGCCCTCGGCCATGACCGCGGCATCGTCGGCAAGGTACCTCTCCGCCAGCTCCAGGGGCCACACCGCGAGGTCGGTCTTGCCGGTCAGCAGCTCCGGGTGTTCGACTCCACAGGAGGCGGCGAACGCTCGGTTGACGGCGAGGAATCGGCTCTCGGCGTCCTTCAGCCACATCAACCCGGGTTGGTTCTCGATGATCGACGACAGGTAGGACTCGCGCTGACGCAGCGCCTCCTCGGCCTGCTTGCGCTTGACGGCGTGCAGGACCGTCACGCCGAGCAGGCGCAGCAGGTCGTGCTCTGCCGTGGTCCAGACCCGTGGCATCCGAACGGCGTCGAAGCCGAGGAATCCGAGGAGCTCGTCGCCGGCCGCCATCGGCAGCACGATCAGCGACTGGATTCCCTGGGACTCGAGGATCCTCTTCACCTCGTCCGCGGCGGGGGGGAGGTCCGCGACGACCGGGATGTGAATCGTCTCCCTGGCCCGGAGGTGGTCGACCCACCAGTGGATCGTGTCGACCGGCAGCGCCTGCAGATTGTCCTTTTGTGGTTCGACCCCGTCGGCGCACCACTCGTGGGTGTTGTCCACGAAGTCGCTGCCGGCGCGAAAGAGGAAGACGTAGGCGCGATCGGCGCCGGCGAAGGCGCCGACCCGAGCCAGGGCACTCTCGATGGCCGCGTCGGTCGTGGCGGCGCCGGCTGCGACGAGATCGGAGAACACGGTGGCCATGAGGTGCTCGAGCTCGCCTCGCCGGTGATCTGCGTCACGCATGATCGGCCTCCCGGCGACGATTGTACGATTCCTGCCGCTTCGCTTGGGTCAGCGGCTCGCCCGGGTGACGAACCTGTCCGTCCTCCGGTCAGCACGGGCAGAGACTCACTCAGGAAGCCTGCGGACAGACGCGTGGCACGCCGCCGCGGAGCTCGAACCTCCCTTCGCTTCTGTGGTGAAGACACCGGTGATCGGGTCTCGGGGAGCGCCCGCGCCGGGCGTAGGACTTGCGGTGAGGCGGACTTCAGGTAGATTTGTCGCCCGGAGGACGCCGTGCACGACGTGGCAGCATGTCAGACGGTGGCGCTGGTCCGCCATGCGAGAGCCGTGAGCACGACCGAGGACCCGGCCCGGCCGCTGAGCCCGCTGGGCCGGCGGGAGGCGGAGCAGATGGCGACCTGGCTGGCTGGACGGGGCCTGCGCTTCGACGTGGTCCGGCACAGCGGTAAGCTGAGAGCCCGCCAGACCGCCGAGGTGTTCGCCGCACGCCTGGGCCTCGGCGGCGGTCGCCTGGCCCAGGTGCAGGGGCTCGATCCCCACGCCGACCCGGTGTCGGCGGCTGAGGGGCTCCGCCGGGATCCTCAGTCGGTGGTCGTCGTCGGCCACCTGCCGCTGCTCGGCCGGCTGGCGGCTGACCTTGTCGGTTGTCCGGGTTACGAGCTGCCCATTCGCTACGACGGGGCCACCGTCGTGCTGCTCAGCCGGTGCGGCAACGGCTATCAGCTGCTGGGGATGGCCAGCCCCGCGCTGGTCTGAGCGGCGCCGCCGGGCCCGGGGTAGCGGCGCTCGACGTAGCCCTCGACGAGGGCGATGAAGTCCTCCGCGAGACGGTCGGGGGGACCCTGTAGGGTGGTGTGGTGCTCGCCGTCGACGTACACCGGGCAGCGCGGCGCCTCGCCGG
>CAZKKP010000499.1:0-3208 GCA_964553295.1 uncultured Thermoanaerobaculia bacterium
ATGGAGCGGCTGCAACGCTACGACTGGCCGGGCAACGTTCGCGAGCTGCGCAACGTCATCGAGCGCGCGTTGATTCTCTGTAGCGGGCCGCTGCTGCATATCGAGCCGCCGACCGGACCTCCTGCGCAGAGCCCCGATGAGGACGTGCTGTTGTCGATGGACGAGGCGCAGCGGCGCCACATCCAGAGGGCGCTCGAGTCAGCGGGGGGTCGGGTCCGCGGCCCCGGCGGAGCGGCCGAGCTGCTGGGCATGAAGGTCACCACCCTGCGATCCCGGATGGATCGCCTCGGACTCGACCCGAAGCAGCTGCGGAACGGGCCGACAATCGCCTGAGGCGAGACCGCCTCGGCGGGAGCCCTCGCTGCGGCATGAGCCGGGCGGCAAAGCGGGCGCACGGCGGTGGAGGTGTGGGCAAGCCGGGGGACGAACTCTCGTCCGCTCGACGATATTTCGTTCGCTGGACGATGCCGGATGAAGCATCGGGTGGTGCCGGCGGTGACGACAGTTTCAACAGGGACCTCCAAATGCGGGTCGGCATCTGCCGGCGGGTGGCCATGGCACGCGTCGTGCGATACCGTTCGGAAACCACCTGGACACAGGTCGCCGGAGCCCTGGGGACTGGGCGTCCGCGGAGTGAGGAGGAGGCAGAGATGAGGATCGGGAAGACGACCGCACGATCGATTGGTTTCTGGATGATCGCGGCTCTTCTGAGCAGAGGTGCTGCCGCTCAGCACCGGTTTTCGCGGCGACGTTGGGAAGGTGGCGACAGAAGCCTCGCGGTAGGGCAGGAGTAGGTTCTGTCTGCGCGGCTGCGCAGTGTGTGGTTGTGGGGGATTAGCCGAAATGACGCTGCTCCGCCTCGCTCATGATAGTTAGTACAGAGTCGTCTCCCTGATCGGCTCTTTGGGCACCCGTGTTCAAATGATCGTAGATCCATTGCTTTAAGTGGATTCTCGCTTGCTATCTGTTGAGCGCAGTGGCGGCGCGAATTTCACAACACGACGTTCTAACTGCATTGCTATTGACTTCTTAAACGTCACGGAATATCATGAGACATGCACCGAGACGCTCGCTTCTTCACCCACCCGCAGTCGGAGTGGCAGCGACGGTACGAAGCCCTCCGGTGTTCCTTCGTCGAGCGCCAGCCTGCCAAGGTCGTCGCCGACCGATTCGGCTTCACTACCGGCTATGTCAACCTCCTGCGTCACCAGTTCCGAACCGGAAAGCTCGAGCTCGGCGAGCCTCCTGTGGAAGGTCAGGTCAGACGACGGCGTATCGGCCGCGAGCTTCGGCTGAAGATCCGTGCCTGGCGTGAGCAACGGCTCTCGGCGGGTGACATCGTCGAGCTGCTCGCCGAGTCCGGCGTCGAGGTCAGCGTCCGCACCGTCGAGCGCGTCCTCGCCGAGGAGGGCTTCCCGAAGCTCCCGCGTCGCACGGCTCTGAAGGTCGGCAAAACGGTCAAGGGTGCTGAGGTCCCGCAGCGGTCTCGAGCCTTGGAGCCTCAGCAGCTCACTGGCGAGAGCTTCGACTCTGCTGCCGGTGGGATCTTCCTCTTCGCCCCGTTCCTCGCCCAGCTCGACGTGGCCGGCATCGTCGACGACGCCGGGCTTCCCGGCACCGACACCATCCCTGCGATCAGCTACCTGACGAGCTTCCTCGCCCTGAAGCTCCTCGGCACCGAACGCTACGCCCACGTCGGCGACCACGCCTTCGACCAAGGGCTCGGCCTCTTCTGCGGACTCAACGTGCTGCCCAAGTGCACCGCGATGTCCACCTACTCCTTTGGCCTCGACGAGGCGCACATCCAGGCGCTGCAACGCGCATTCGTCCGCCGCGCCGTCAAGCTCGGCCTCTACGACGGATCCATCGTCAACCTCGACTTCCATTCCGTCCCCCACTTCGGCGACGAGTCGGTACTCGAGAAGCACTGGACCGGCGCCCGCGGCAAGACCATGAAGGGCGCCCTCACCCTCTTCGCACAGGACGCCGAGTCCAAGCTCCTCCTCTACACCGCCGCCGACATCCTGCGGGCCGAGGCCGACGACCAGGTCACCGACTTCATCACCTGCTGGCGCCAGGTCTGGCGCGGCTCTCTGCCGAAGCTCGTCTTCGACTCCCGCTTCACCAGCTACCAGAAGCTCGCCGAGCTCAGCGCCGCCGGCATCACCTTCATCACCCTGCGTCGTCGCGGCGCCGACCTGTTGCGCAAGGTGAGCACCCTTGACGGGTGGCAGCGCGTCCACGTCCCCCACGCCAAGCGCAAGTACCCGAACCCAGAGGTCCACGACTCAACCATCACCCTGCGCGGCTACGGCGGCGACCTGCGCCAACTCGTCGTCCGCGGTAACGGTCACGAGAAGCCGACCTTCCTCATCACCAACGACATCCAGGCCGATCCGGCCACCCTCGTCGGCGACTACGCCCGCCGCTGGCGCGTCGAAAACGGCATTGCCGAGGCCGTCAAGTTCTTCAACCTCAACGCTCTCTCGTCTCCGATCCTGACCAAGGTCCACTTCGACGTCGTGCTCACAGCGGTCGCCGACACGCTCTACACCATGCTCGCCAAGAAGCTCCGTGGCTTCGAGGACTGCAATGCGTCAAAGCTCAACCGCCACTTCGTCGCAGGCAAGGCCGGCGTCAAGGTCAGTGACTCAACCGTCGAGGTCACCTACCCCCGTCGAGCCCACAACCCGATCCTCCGCCAAGTCCCGTGGACTCATCTCCCCATGCACCTTCCCGCCAACCCGAACGCAGAGCTCATCCTCCGCTTCCAGTGACCCGGGCAAACTTCGACCAGGTCTTATCTTATCCAAAGTGACGGTCAACGAGGCTGCGAAAATCGGTGCTCAGGTACCCGAAGAAGTCCTTCGTTCCATCGAGACCCCGAACAAGGTCAGCACGTCCATCGGGACACTCGAGTTCATCGACGGTGCGCCGCTGCCCGAGACAGCCGAAAAGGTCTACGACTACCTCGACACCGCGAGGGCCATGAACGCCTTCCTGAAGGGCCAGCCAGCGGCGTCAGTGGTAGGACTCATCCAAGGCGCACACTCGATCGGTGCCGTGGAAGCGCATGAGGTCATGATCTTCGACAAGCTGATGAACTCGAAATCCCTCTTCCTCACCGGAAACACGTCCACGCTGTACACGATACCCGATCTCGACCTGAAGCGGGACGGGCCAACCGTGGTGGAAGTGCCGAATGGCC
>CAZKKP010000500.1:0-1820 GCA_964553295.1 uncultured Thermoanaerobaculia bacterium
CTCGGCCCGGACGGGCTGCTCGCCCTCGGGCTGCGGCTCGGCCCGTGGGGTGCGGGGTTCAACCCTTTCGCAGGCGGCGTCAGCCTCGGCGGCCTGCGGCGGCGGCCGCACGGGCTCGACCTCGGGCCGCTCGAGCCCTGCCTGCCCCGGCGGCTGCCGCTGCGCAACGGACGCCGCCGGCTCGACCTCGCTCCCGAGCCCTTCCTCGCGGACATGGCGCGGCTCGAGCGCGCCTGCGACGAGCAGCGCGACGTTGACGCCGTCTCGGGGGGCCTGCTCCTGGTCGGCCGCCGCGGCCTGCGCGACAACAACTCCTGGATGCACAACCTGCCGCGGCTGATGCGCGGACGGCCGCGCTGCACCCTCGTCATCCACCCGAACGACGCCGCCCGGCGCGACCTCGAGCACGGCGACGAGGCGGTGGTCACCTCACGGGTCGGCCAGGTGCGGGTCGTCGTCGAGGTGTCGGACGAGATCATGGCCGGGGTCGTCTGCCTGCCCCACGGCTACGGCCACCACCGCGACGGCGTCCGGCTGACGGTCGCCCGGCAGCACGCCGGCGTCAGCCTCAACGACCTCACCGACGACCGCGTGCTCGACGAGCTGTGCGGCGTCGCCGCCTTCAGCGACACCCGGGTCCGGGTCGAGCGCGCCCGGCCCTAGCCGTCGCAGCGACCTGCGCCGTCAGCGGATCTCGAAGGACTGCAGCTCGACCGGCACGGTGCCGTCGAAGTTGACCTGGTAGGCGCCGGTCGTGCCGTTGGCGAAGGACGTCACCACGATGGTGTACATCTCGCCCGCCGGGACCTGGAAGCTGACCTCGGAGCATCCACCCCCCACCCCGCCGTCGTCGTCGTACTCCAGGCAGCCGCTGAGCGGATCGGCCGGGTTGAAGGCGCTGTAGACCGTCAGGAACGTGTCGAACGGGCAGGTCGAGGGATTGCCCTGGGTGCTCGTGAAGGCCACGACGTCGGCGGCGACCGCGCCCGAGTTGGTGAACTCGACGAGGTCGTAGTACACCGCCGTGCCGACCCCCGAGAGAGTGCCGCAGGATACGACGCGGTTGTAGGTGCCGTCGTCCGCGTCGAGCTCGCCGAGCACAGGCGCCGGCGGCGGACCGCCGGGGTAGTCGACCGGGTAGACCTCCGACGCCTCGACGTTCTCGGGCGCCACCGGCGGTCCGATGCGCACCGTGTCGTTCACCCCGGCGAAAGAAATGGTGGCAACCGAAGCCACCACGATCATCGCGAGAGCTGCACTCACCTTCCTCATGATCCAACCTCCAGGTTGCGGCTCCCGCGAAGGCGGTTGCCGTGACGGCGGCGGGCTCCGTTTCGGGACAGCTGCCGGCCGCCGGCAGCAGCAGGTAGACGCAAGGGCCGACACGGCCGTCGGCGGCGACGAAGGCGAAGCGGGTCGGATCGAGGGCGCAGGTCACCAGGTCAGAGACTCCGGCGGGGGTTCGCAGCCGCACGCCGCAGGTCCTCGCCGCCCTGTGCGCCCGGGCGAGGGACTCCTCGACGCCGTCACCCAGCCCGTCGGCCGCGAAGGCCGCCATCGCCAGCAGCCGGGGCGACGGCGTGGCGTCGAGATGGACGGCGAAGACCTCGGGGATGCCGGCGGCGGCGGCGAGGCGGACCACCTCCTCGAGTTCGCCGTGGTTGTCCCCGGTCAGGAGGAAGCTGAGCTGCACCCTGGGCTTGCCTCGCCGCGACCGGGCGGCGACCGCTGCAGCGGACCGGAGGACCGCCTCGAGGTCAGAGCCGTCGCGCAGCCGGGCGTGGCTGGCGGTGGTGCCGGCCACGGACACGGTGACCAGG
>CAZKKP010000500.1:1830-3207 GCA_964553295.1 uncultured Thermoanaerobaculia bacterium
GTCGGCGAGGAGGTCGCCGTTGGTCGTCACCCCCACGGTGCAGCCGGCGATCCTCGCCTCGGTCGCCATCGCCGCCAGGTCGGGGTTGAGCAGCGGCTCCCCCCAGGCCTGCCGGTGAAGATGCTCGGCCTGGCCGAGGGCCGGTGCTATCGCCCACCACGCGGCCGCCGTCAGGTCACGTTCCGGCCAGGCGCCGGCCGATTCGGATCGCGGGCAGACCGCACAGCGGCGGGTGCAGCGGGTGGTCACCTCCACCTGCAGCGCACGCAGCGGTCGGCGGCGGCGCAGCAGGCGGGACAGGGCCATGGCGCGTCAGTCGTAGGCCAGCCGGGTCGCCTCGTCGGCGAGCGTGGGCGCGATCAGCTCCGGCCACGCCGCACCGCTGAAGGTCCCCAGCCTCTCGTGCACCACGAGGTACTTCTGCGGGATGGGATGGGTACCGACCACCACCGGGATGCCGTACTGCGCCGGGATGAGCTGCCGGAAGTGCTCGAGGTGGGGGCACGGCGGGTAGCCGACCACCAGACCGGTGGCGAGGTGGATCACCTCGGCGCCGTTCCTCTTCATCTCCGCCGGCGCATACTCGACGTTGCCCCCGGGGCAGCCGTCGCAGGTCGTGTAGCCGACCAGCTCGACCTCCCTGCCCTGGTAGACGCTGAAGGCACCCTCGCGCTTCCTCAGCGAGCGCAAGCACTTGCCTCCGGCGCAGGTGCGGTAGCGGTCGCAGATGATGATGCCGATCTTCAACGGCTCACTCACGGCGTCCTCCTGTCGTCGCCGCAGCCCGGGCCACCCGGCCCGTGCCCCCGTCGGGTCTTCTTGGCGAGCTGGTTGGCCGCCACCAGCAGCGCGTCCCAGACCGGCGCGAAGGGCGGCGCGTAGACCAGGTCCAGGGCCTGCAGGTCGCCGACCGACATCCTGGCGGTCAGCGCGGCGGCGATGACGTTGACTCGCAGCGCCGCCCCGTCGCGACCGACAATCTCGCCGCCGAGCAGCCGGCCGCTCGGCCCGTCGGCCACCAGCTTGACCTGCAAGGGCGCCCCGCCGGCATAGGAGTGCGCCCGGGACGGGTGCCGGACGACAACGGACACCGGCTCGAAGCCCTCGCCGGAGGCCCGCGCGACGGTGAGCCCGGCGCGCGCCACCTCGAGGTCGAAGACCTTGAATCCCGAGGTGGCGACGATGCCGCAGAAGTGCTCGTCGTCGCCCACCGCGTTGGCGCCGGCGACCCGGCCCTGCTTGTTGGCCGTGGTCCCGAGGGGGATCCAGACGAAGCGGCCGAGCATGCGGTCGTAGGCGCTGGTGCAGTCGCCGGCGGCGAAGACCGCCGGGTCCGAGGTCCGCTGGTGTCTGTCGGCGCGGATCTCGCCGTAGGCG
>CAZKKP010000501.1:0-3202 GCA_964553295.1 uncultured Thermoanaerobaculia bacterium
GCCATCGCGGCGCTCGGGCTCGACCTCGTCGAAGGAGACCGGCGCCGGCGCGCCGCCGCCGGTGCCCGACACGGCAATCCGCCGCGCTCGCGCGCGCACGTCCTCGAGCTGCCGGTCCCGCTCCTCGGGGTAGGCCTCACCGGCGAGGGTCGGCGCCTGCCAGTCCTCACGCCGCAGGAACACCGTCTGGGTCGGGAAGGCGAACTCGACGCCGAGGTCGGCGGCCAGCCGGACGATGTCCACCGCCAGCCGATGGCGCTCGCGCAGCTCGGTGGCCCAGTCCGGCGTGCGGAAGAAGACGTACAGCATGATCTCCAGGCTCGAACCGCCGAAGTCGTTGAAGTAGACGTGGTAGTAGTCCTTGCGGGTGTGCGGGTGCTGGCGCACCAGCTCGCGCATGCCCTCGCAGAAGGCGTCGATCATCTCTGGCGGCGTGCTGTAGGCAATGCCGAGCCGGGTGCTCCAGCGGCGGTAGCTGCGCGCCCCCAGGTTGTCGACGGCAGCCTTGATCAGGGCCGAGTTGGGCAGGGTGATCAGCGAGTTGTAGAAGGTCCGGATGCGGGTCGAGCGGAAGCCCATCTCCTCGACGGTGCCCTCGACCTCTCCGATCTTGACCCAGTCGCCGACCTGGAAGGGTCGGTCGAGCAGCACCGTGGCCGAGCCGAAGAGGTTGGCGACGGTGTCCTGGGCGGCGAGGGCGAAGGCGAGACCGCCGAGTCCGAGGCCGGCGAGCAGGCCGGTGACCTCGAACTGGAGGCTCTGGAGCACCATCACCAGGCCGACGGCGACGACGAAGATCTTGAGGGACTTGCGGATCAGGGGTACGAGCAGGTCGTCGAACCGGGTCTCGGTGGCCGCGGCGCGGCGGGCGAGGATGTCCGAGAAGACCTCGACGAGGCGGTAGGCGGTGACCACGAAGGCCAGCACCGCGACCACCTCGACCGCCTGGATGTAGACCCGCAGGACCTCCACGGGCAGGCCCAGCCAGGCCGCGCCGACGCCCCACACCAGCACCGTCAGCAGCACCACCGCAGGCTGCACGGTGCGCGCGAGCAGCTGGTGGTCGATACCCGAGACGCGCCTTCGGAGCACCTTCTCGAAGGCCGTGGTGGCCGCGAGCCCGGCCACCCGGCCGGCCACCACGCCGGCGAAGACGACGACCAGCAGGCCCAGCCACTGCCAGCCCTCGAGTACGAAGAGCCGGCGCTTGAGGCTCTCCGGGACGACGGAGCGCAGCCACATCGACGGCGTGACGACGTCGGCGGTGCGACCGACACCTTCGACGACCTGGCGGTCGCCGACCTCGGTGAAGATCGCGCCGAGGTCACGGACGGTGTCGGCGGAGAACATCCAGCGACCGGAGGCGTCGGGGGCGATCACCACCGCGCCGCTGTCGAACCGCTCGAACCGGTAGGGCCTGCCCTCGGGGTCGTCGGGAATCTCCTCGAGGTCGACCAGCCGGGTCCGGTCGAGCACGCCCTTCAGCTTGACCGCGATCTCGCTACCCTTGAAGGCGCGCACGCTCGGCGGCAGCTCGGACAGGTCGAGGCAGCGGACCGCGCGCTCGAGGTCGGGCCCGTCGTCGACGTAGAAGGCGTCGAGAAAGCTCGCCATGGTGGCGCGCGGGCTGCGCAGCTCGTCGGGAACCGACGCCGACGGCCCGTCGCCCGGCGTCGGAGTGTCCACGGCGACGGCGAGGGGCGGGACGAGGAGGAGGACGAGGCAAGAGAGAACGCGACGGCGAAGCATGCGGGCCACCTTCCACCGCCGCCGGCGTTGACCGGCGCCGGCCCGGCATGGGATGGCCGCATGCTACCCCATCCGGGCAAGGCCCCGGTCGGCGGCCGACCGGGGCCTCACGACGGCCTGGAAACGCGTCGGGAGCATCCTGGACGGCGCACCTCAGGTGTCGTCCGGCCCGCTTTCCGGCGGGACCCTGGCCCAAACCACCGGCATGAACCTGCGAGCCCGCCGAACACCGGCCTCAAACGACCCTCCGGTCTTCACCATCCATCTTCCCCGGACAGGCGCCTAGCTGGGGTCGGCGCCGCCTTCGACCACCTTCACCACCTTGACCCGTCGGGTCTCGACACGGGTCATCACGCAGCCGGTGGCCGGATCGGTGTAGCTGTCATGGACCGCGTGCTCCTTCCGGACCGTGAGCTGGCTGCCGGTCTCATCGCAGCGGTAGGTGACCATGTCCTTCCTGGCGGCGAGATCGACGACGACCGGATCCGTCGCACCTCCGTGGTGCTTGAAGACGAAGGCCCGCGGCTCGCCGCCCGCGCCGAGCTCACCGGCCGGGACCTCCCGCTGCTCGCCGTCGTCGAGATCGGCCAGAGTGAAGACCTGCGCCGCCCCGCCGACGTCGACCATGACCTCGTGGTCGGCACTGGTCTTCTTCACCTTCACCTTGACCGTCTCCGACTCGGCCAGCGCGACCCCGGCCACCAACACCAGCGCCGCCGCCAACACCAAGTGCATCCACGTGTTCCGCTTCATGTCCGAACCTCCATGCTCTCCTGTGTCGTGCGCCGCTTTCGCCGACGCCGACACCGGGCAAAGCAACCACCGTGCCAGGCCCGACGGTACCCGCCCGCCTCACCGACCGCGAAGCCGGCGGGACGCCGGCTCGACAATTCGCTCGGTCGGTCTTGGGGAGCGCGGGCGGTTCGGGCTGGGGCTCGGGGGAGGGCTGAGGCTCGAGCCCGGGTCAGGGCTGTGACTGGGGCCGGAGGTGGGGGCTGGGGCAGCTCGTCTACGCGGTCCCGATCTCGGGAGGTCTCCTGCCGGGATGAGGAGACGACCGTCAGCCTCCGCCGTCGAGGCCGTGCTTCTCGAGCCGGTAGAGCAGAGCCTTGTAGCCGAGGCCGAGGAGACGCGCAGCGGCGGCGCGGTTGCCGTTGGCTCGCTCCAGGGCCCGGCGGAGCAGGCCACGCTCGTGCAGCGCTCTCGCGAGCAGCGGGATGTCCTCGCGCCGCTCGCGCAGAGGCGGCAGGACGACGCTGACCACGTTGAGCCGGTAGTACAGGTCCTCACGAAAGCTCCCCTCGGCCGCCAGCTGCCCGAGGTCGCGGTTGGCGGCGGCGATGACGCGCACGTCGAAGGCAACCTCGCCGCTGCCGCCGAGGCGGGTGCAGCAGCGCTCCTGGAGCACCCGGAGCAGCGTCGCCTGGAGCGGCAGCGGCATCGACGAGATCTC
>CAZKKP010000502.1:0-3202 GCA_964553295.1 uncultured Thermoanaerobaculia bacterium
CTCGGTCGACCCCGGAGCCGGCGGGACGCCGGCTCTACAATTCGCCCGGTCGGTCTTGGGGGGTGGCTGCCTCGCTTGAGGCTGGAGAGCAGGGGGCTGCGCGGGCGGATTGTGGCGCCGGCGTCTCGCCGGCGTCGGGGTCGGTGCGGGATGGTGCGGGCGGTGCGAGGAAGGCAGCGCTGTGCGGGCGGTGTGCGTCAGCTCGGTCGACCCCGGAGCCGGCGGGACGCCGGCTCTACAATTCGCCCGGTCGGTCGTGCGGGCACGGGCCGCTGCGGACGGGCGGCGTGGGTCAGCCGGCGAGGGCGCGCTCGGACTCGGCGACGAGGGCCTCGAGGCGCCGCTCGAGCTCGGCGCGCTGCGCCTCGAGGCCCTCTTCGGGCAGCTCGCTGGAAACCTCGAGGGGCGCTCCCACCGTCACCCGGATGCGGGCGAAGGGAACCGGCAGCTGCAGCCGATCCCAGGTCCGCAGCCGCCAGCGTGCCGAGGCGGCGCAGGCGATCGGCAGCACCGGCGCTCCGGCGAGCCGGGCGAGCACCACCGGACCGGCCTTGCAGCGATGGGGCGGCCCATGGGGACCGTCCGGCGCCACCACGGGCGAGGCGCCGTCGCGGACGATCTCCCGGTACAGGCCGCGCAGCGCCTTGACCCCACTGCGGGTCGCCGAGCCGCGCACGGCACGGCCGCCGAGCACGCCGAGCATTCGCACCGCCAGGTCGCCGTCGGCCGACGGGCTGACCAGGTAGGTGACGCGCAGCCCCTGGCGCGCGAGCCTCTCGAGATACCAGACCAGCACGAACAGGCTGTCGTGCCAGAAGGTCAGGATCAGGGGACGACCGCCGGCGACCCGTCGTCGCGCCCCGTCCGCCTCCTCGACCTCGAACCGATAGCTTGACCAGAGCAGCTTGACGAGGGCGACGACGACCGGCGCCGCGACCGCGTACAAGGCCCGCCGCAGTCGGGTCGGCCGGCGACGGGAGCGGTGGGCTGACGGGTGCGGACCGGCGACAAGCACGCCGTGTGGGTGGGTCTCCGGCTCCGGGTCGCGCGCTTCGAGTTCCTGCATGGTGGGTGCCCCGTTGCTCCGCGGAGGAACGGTCGGATCCTACCACGCGAGGGCTGGCGCTCTCCTCGGGGCGCCCGATAAACGTCGGGCACAGGCGAGGCCGCCTTGCGAGGCTCCTGCCAGAGGGCTGGCGCTCTCCTCGGGGCGCCCGATGAGTGGCGGGCACAGGCGAGGCTGCTTTGGGAGGCTCCTGCCCGAGGGCTGCCGTTCTCCTCGGGGCGCCCGATGGCTGCCGGAGACGGTCCGGCTGCGCTACAGTGCGCCCCCGAGGAGGTTCACCGTGCCCCGTCCGCCCCTCAGCTCCAGCGCGATCCTCTTGCTGCTCGTGGTCGGCTCGCTCGCAATCGGCCTCGCCAGCGCGCCGCTGGTCAAGGTCGGCATCGAAGCCATGATTCCGAGTTCGGAGCTGGTGGCCGGCATGACCCGGGCCGAGCTCGACCCGGACGACCCGCTGCACGGCCCCTTCACCTGGGACTTCGGCAAGGTCTCGCGGCGCTGGCTGCTGGTGGTGGTGATCGCGGTCTTCCTGGTGTTCCGCCGCAAGGTGGCGTGGAGCGCGCGGGCGAAGGAGTTCCTGTCCGGCATACCGGCATGGCGTCGCCACCTCGGGCTCGGGGTGGTCGCCGGCCTGCTGGTGTCCCTGGTCTACTTCGGCTCGCTGCTGCACCTCGAGCTCCTGACCTGGAGGCCGTTGCCGGTCGGGGCGCTCGCCCTCTGGACCCTCGAGTACGCCGCCGGCGCCGCCGCGGTCGCGCTACTCGAGGAGCTCTTCTTCCGTGCGGTCATGCTCGGCACCATGGTTCGCGACTGGGGAGTCGCTCGCGGCGTCATGGCGTCGACGGCAGTCTTCGCCGTGGTCCACGCCATCTCGGGCAGCCTGCGGGTGCCCGACGGCTGGGACCCGGGGGTGCCCATCGATCTGCTCCGGACCTACTACACCAGCACCGACGGCGGGTTCGGCGAGGATCTGCGCCTGATGGTCGGCCTGGCGCTGCTCGGCCTCATGCTCTCGCTGCTCGTCCTGCGGACCGGGTCACTGTGGGCGGCGATCGGGCTGCACGGCATGCTGGTCATGAGCAGCCGGCTCGGCAAGCAACTGACCCGCCCCGGCGCCGAGTACCAGGACTGGCTGCTCGGCGACCGCACCTTCCTGGTCGCCGGAGTGGTCCCGATGCTCATCCTGGTCGTCGGAGTCGCCCTCGTCCACTTCTGGCCGCGCCCGCCGCGGCTCGATCAGGAGGTTCCTGCGAGCCGGAAGTAGCGCGGTGACGGGCCGAGCACGACCTCGCTGCCGGCGGGCAGGGGGCCGGGCGCCCCGTCCCGCTCGACGACCTCGTCAAGCCGGGCTCCGAGGTCGACGCGGACCCCGGGGGTGACGGACCATCCCAGCACCACCCGCCCGGCGTCGTCCGCGAGCTCGAGGAGGAACGCGCCGGCCGGCGCCGGCCGTCGACCGACGAGGGTGGCCCCGGCCACCTGGCGTTGCAGTGTGGCCAGCGCGGCGTAGGCCGGCCGGGTGCGCAACCGGCCGTCAGGCTCCCGCACCGCCAGCCCGTAACCGCGCGCCAGCAGCCGCCACCAGAAGACCCGCTCGACCATCCCGGTGCCCAGAACCAGGGCGTAGTAGCGCACGAGGTAGTCGGCCTGGGACTCCTCGTCGACCGAGACCGTGCGCCCTGCCGGCGAGTGCGGCCCCTCCCACAGCGGCCAGTTGACCTCGGTGATCCAGCAGCGTCCCGAGCAGCACCTGCCGGACTCGGCGATCGCCTTGAGCAGGATCACCTTGTCGACGGTGTCGAAGCCGAGCTGGCGGGCCTCGGGAGGGCCTCGTCGATCGACGTAAAGGAGGCTGGAGACGATGTCGAAGTGCACCCCGGGCGGCTGCCGTCGCACCAGAGCGAGCACCGACTGGAGCTCGAAGTCGATGACCGCCGGGCCGAGCAGCTCGACCTCCGGCAGCCGGCGGAGCTCCTCGGCGGCGTCACGGTACAGCCGCAGGTACTCGGCCGAGGTCCACACCCCCCACTTCGAGCGGTTGACCGCCTGGCCGACCTGGAAGGCCCGACCGTAGGGCCGGAAGCGCTCGCCGAGCTCGGCGACCTTGGCTCGCCAGCGCCCTCGATCCCTCACCAGCTC
>CAZKKP010000503.1:0-3201 GCA_964553295.1 uncultured Thermoanaerobaculia bacterium
CGTCGTGCCAGACGGTTTGACGGCTGACGACCTCCGGCGGGGCGGCAGCCGGAGTGCCCGACGCCTCCGCTCGGGTGGAGGCCAGTCGGCCGGCCGCAGCGCCCAGTCGGCCCATCACTGCGGACACTCCATCTCGGGAACGCAGAGAGCCCCTCGCGGCTTCTGCTTCCCGCCAGCTCAGCAGCGGTCGCCAGGCGGCAGCGAAGCCGGTTCGTCCCGCCCCCGAGGTTACCCGAGGCACGGCGCCGTCCGCCGAGGCGGCCGGCCGCACCTCCGCCCCGAGCGCGACGAGCACTTCCCCTCGAACCGTGCCGCAACCGGCGACGGCCACCGCACCAGCGCCCCGGGGAGGCGAGGCAGCGAAGCCGTCGACGCGGCCGCAGCGGCCGCCCTCCAGGCCCGAGGCCGCCACGCCGGAGGCCCGCAAAGGCGCCGAAGAGCACAGCGGCCCGACCACGAAACCGGCGAGCCCCAGAAAGGCTGAGCGCCAGCGGTAGGCCGACGACGAGACCGGGCATCGCAGCGCATCGCGCGCTGGCGAGAACGCCCGGTGGGCGGGGTAGCGGCAGCGCGGCCCCGCCCGTCGCGTCGGACCCGACCAACGCCTCTGCTAGCATGATGACCATGAAGGCAGGCCGGGGTCGCGGCAGCACGGCGCTCCGCTCGCGGGTCGAGCGCACTCTGGTGCGCTGTCTCGAGTGGAGCCAGAGAGGCCGCCACCGGCGGGTGCTCGAGGAGGTGGAGAGGCTGTTGCCGGAGGCCGAGGACCACCCGGCGCTCGCCGCTCACCTGCTCATCTGGAAGGCCCAGGCCCTGCTCGCGATGGACTGCGCGGACCGTGCCCTGCCGGCGGCGATGCACGCCTGGGACCTGCAGTCGACGCCCCACGCCTGCCACCTGATGGCCACGGCGCTCGCCGCCCTCGGCGAGCCCGACCGCTCCGAGGAGCTGCTCGCCATGGGCGCCCGGCTCTTCCCGGACGCCGTCCACCTGCCGGTGCAGCTGGCGATGTTGATGACCGACCAGGGCCGGCTCCCGGAGGCTCTGGACACCCTCGACGATCTTCCCTCGGTCGACGAGCTGCCGGACGACCTCCAGATCTTCGTCCTCGGGCTCAAGGCGAACCTGCTGGCGGCGATGGGCCGCTGGTGGCAGGCGGACGACGTCCTCCGCGCGGCTATCGAGCTTTTCCCGGACTCCGCCGTGCTCCAGGAGACGCAGGCCTCCTTGACCGAGGCATGGGGCCGCCAGCGCGCCGAGCAGCGCTTGCTGCGATCCTGGCATGCGGGCCTGGCGCCCCTGGCCGGGGTGGCGGCGGAGGTTGACGACGCGATCGTCCGCCTGGCGTCCTTGATCGAGGTGCAGGATCTCGTCGCTGTCGCGGCCCGTCGGCTGTGGCGGGCGATGCTCGAGGCTGACCCGGTCCGGCCCCAGTCGCCAGATGCGTGGGCGGCGGCCACCCTGGCGGCGATCGCCGATATCGACGGCGGCGGTATGCCGGTCGCCGCGCTGGCCCGGGCCACCGGCTGCAACCTCGCCACCGTCCGGTCCGCGCTGCGCCGGCTGCGCGCCTTCCTCGATCCGCGCGAGCCCGGCATGGTGCGCCGCGCCTTCGCCGCAACCAGCAACCCACAGCTTGACGAAGACCGGTCGCCCGATCCCGTCAACCGCTCGCAGGGCCAGGTCATCCCATTCCCGACCCGCTGAGCGCAAGCCGAGGAGACGTTGACATGGACGTGGCCACAAGACGCCTGGTGATCCTGATGCTGCTGTCGACCACCACGGTTGCGGCAACGGCCGCCGAACGGCGAGTGACGGCGAGCGAGCGCTTCCCGGGCGCCGACGGCAAGCGGGTCGTGGTCGACACAGCCGGCGTCGACGCCGAGTTGACGGCTCTCGACGTCGTCGACGTCGAGGTCGTGCACGAGCTCAAAATCAGCGCGGTCGGCGCGGAGCGCGCCGCGGGCTGGCTCGAGCGCCACACCCCGACCATTACCGACGGCGCCGACGAGCTGCGGATCGTGGTTGCCCCCGGCAGCGACGGCTTCCTCGGTCTCGGCCACCTGACTGCGCGCGCCAGGATCGTGGTGCGGGCGCCGCTGGGCTCGCTGCCGGACCTCACGACCACCAGCGGCAGGATCTCGGTCCGCGGCGACTTCCCGGCAGCCCGACCCCTCAACCTGCGGACCTCCTCCGGCCGAATCCAGCTCCGTGGCGGCGCGCACTCGGTCGACATCCGGTCCACCTCTGGCGACGCCACCCTCGAGGTCTTCCGTCCCCTCGAGCAGCTCTTCGCTCGCACCGCCGCCGGCCGGGTCGAGCTCGTCGGTGGGGCGCGCCAGGTCGATGTGGAGACCGCCTCCGGCGCCGTCCGTCTGGCCGACCTGTCCGGGCCGGCGCGGGTGATCACCACCGGCGGCGACATCACCCTCGACTGGGTGCGGCTCGACGACGGCCACTCGGTGGTCGTGCGTTCCTCCTCGGGCACAGTCCGGGTCACGTTGCCGCCCGACGTTCGACCCCGCGGCCGGCTGACCACCACCCGCGGCCGAATCCGCAGCGGCTTTCCCGGAGTCGTGGCCGGAACCGGCGACGCCGTCGAACTCGCCGGCGACGGTCCCGAGATCCAGGTCGAGACCGCGTCGGGCGACATCGAGCTGATGCCCGCCACCGTCGGCGGCGAGGATCCGCTGGCGGCGGAGGGCACGACCCCCGCCACCTGAGACTCGAGCACCCTCGCCCCGCCACCGCCCAGAACCCGCAGGAAGATCTTGCGTTTCTCCTCTCGAGGCGACGCCCGTGCGGCGCCCGAGGAGGTCCTTCATGCGACGACCAGCGCTCGTGCTCACCCTCTCGACGATGCTTGCGGTCACCGCCGGCCTCGCTGCTGCGCGGTCCCTGACAACCACCCATCCCGCTGCGGACCTCGAGCTGGTCGCCATCGAGGCCGGCGTCGGCGACGTCAGGGTGTCCGGCGAGGACACCGACGTCGTCACCGTGGAGGTCGAGCTCAAGCCGCGACGCGGCGGGCTGTTCTCCTCGATGAGGACGGCCGAGCGGGAGGTCGAGCGGGCGGAGCTGGTGGTTGACGCCGACGGCCGACGGCTGGGCCTGAAGGTCGACAGCGGTTCCCGCGGCGACCGGCGCTTCGAGGAGCGGTGGACCGTCGTCGTACCGGCCCACCTCGCAGCCGGGCTCGAG
>CAZKKP010000504.1:0-3190 GCA_964553295.1 uncultured Thermoanaerobaculia bacterium
CGTCGAGGACTTGGCCTCAACAGCGACGAACCGCCCCCGGACGCAGATCAGGAAGTCGGGCACCCCCCGGCGCCCGTATCCCGTCTGCACCGGCATGAACCACCATACCCCATGGCGGTCGCACACCTCTTTGATCCGCGCCTTCACCTCGCGCTCGGTCACCTCTCCCTCCAATACTCACAGTCGGTTACAGGGCACCACGGGCACAGGCCTGAGGGTCGGGGTGGGAACACCTTCGCCACGTCAATGTCGTCCATCAGGGACACCACCCGACGGCGGTCCTCCGGCACCCCCTCGATGGGCGGGTCGGAGCCCTTGGACAGGTAGTCGAACACCACCCGGACGCGCTCGCCAGGATAGTGCGCCTGGAGCATCGTCGAGTAGACTGCCGCCTGCAGCGAGTTCTCCCGCCGCTTGCCCGTCTTCCAGTCCCAGGCGATGACGCCAAGCTGCGGGTCGACCAGCACGGCGTCCAGCTTGCCACGCAGTCGCGCGCCCTCGCCGAAAAACGACGCCGGTTCGAGATCGGCCGTGACGGCCAGCGACACCTCCGGCTCGGCGCCGAGCCCCCGCAAGAGGTGAAGGAGTCCGTTCTGCGGTGTCTCGCGTGGGAGCGCGTCGCTGCCCTTCAGATAGCTCTCGATCTCCGAGTGGACCCGTTCCCCGTAAGTGATCTCATCGCTGAACGACTTCACCCGGCGTTCGAGGTAGACCGCCTCGAATTGCCGTGGGCAGTTGAGCCACGTGTTGATCGACGAGTAGGAGTGAATCATTTGCCGTACTCCCTTGCCGCCCGCGCCTCGCCCGCCGTCGGAAGGCGCGGTGCCCACACAGGCGCCGATCCGAACGCCACCTCGGCCGCGTGCCGGGCTTCCTCTGCCCGGTCTTCCGGCACCAGCAGGACTGTTTCGTCGTGCACCATCAGGGCCACGCGCCAACCGGCGCGCCACAGCCGACGGGTCTGGGCGAACGCCACGTCCCGCGCGGTCGCCTGCACGCAGTTCTCAACAATTTTGCCATGCCACAGGGAGGTATGCCCCTCTTTTTTTGCCCGGCGGAAGATGGCGTGCCGGTGGTACTCCAGGCCTTCCTCGCCGACCCGCAGGCGAGGGTAGGTGATTTTCCTCCCCGAGGGTAGCACGATCTCCCCTTCGCTCTTGACCTGCCGCTCGACCACACGCCAGTACCGAACGATCGGCTGACGCACTTGGCGGTAGGTCGTAACGACCCTGCTGGCCTCGCCCGGCGCCAAGTCGATACCGAAGCGCTCGCAGTAGGCAGTGAAGCCTGGAGCGCCCTGGCCAAATCCGAGAGCCAGCACCGCGGCCTTGGCGACTTGGCGTTGCGCGGGAGTGACATCGGTCACCCCGTAGAGGGTGCGAGCGAAGTCGACGTAAGGGTCGTCCCCCCGCCGGAAAGTGTCCAGCAGGTCGTCGTCGTCGGCCAGCCACGCGAGCACCCGCACCTCGATCTGGGCGCTGTCCACGACCACCAGCACGTGGCCGGGCGGCGCCTTGATCGCGGACCGTAGCGCGCCCTTGCGCGGAAGGTTCTGCAAGTTGAGGTTGTCGTCTCCGGACGCGCGGCCGGTGTGCGCGCCATAGTAAAGCAGCGGCACCGGCAGCGGTGCGCCCACGTCGATGAACCGCTGAGCGCGCGAGCGCTCGATCGTGCTGCCGGCCTTTTGCCGCGCCTCGGCCAGCAGGCGCACGCGCGGGTCGTCGTGGTCGAGCAGGGTCGCCAGCCACCCGTCCGTCTTGGCCGTGGCCAGCTTGTACGTCCCCTTGGGGGTGGTCTTCCACCTCGGGTGCACCCCGAGTCCGGTCAAGGCGGCCGCGAACGTGTCGTCCTGCCGCACCAGCGGGAACACTTCCTCAAGCGCGGCGTCCTGCCGTGCGATGGTGCGGAGCGCGTCCGTGTCGAGCGCGAACGCCGGCTCAACCGCCATCTGCACGTGCATCGAGATGTAGTCGCGTTCCGCGTCGGGGATCCGAGACCAGTACGTCTCGTAGAGCGCACGACAGATTTCCGCGTCGGTCGTCGCGTACTCATCGAGCGTGCCGGCAGCGTGGGCCGCGGCCAAGTCGCCCTTGACGCGGTTGACCAGCGGTGCGGCGGCAGCGAGGGACGTCCCTTGCTCCGGATCGAGCACTCCCTGCGCGATCAGGTACCGCAGCATGAGCACGGTGCAGGCGTAGCGCGCCGGCCGCACGTGGTAGTGCTCAGTCAGGATCAACGCATCGAAGGACGCGTTGTGCGCGACGATCTCAAGGTCGGCCCAAGGGAGGGAGGCGATCAGCCTGCGCAAAGCGTCGGGCTCGTACCACCGCACGGGTGAGGTGAGGGTGCCGACGGCGGCACCCTCGACCTTGAAGCGACTGTCCCGGACGTACTGCGCAGTAGGCATTTTTGCGAGCGAGTACTCGCTGTCGTAGTACGTCTCGAAGTCGATGGTCAGTGGAGTAGGCATCATTACCGCTCTCAGTCCAAAAAATCATACGTTTCCAGGCTCATCTGACGGTGCCCCCAGGAACCCATGTCATCCTTCCACACGATGACAAATTCCGTATCAGTATCCAGCTCCTGCGATATGCGTTCGTTGTCGTCGAAGCCCTCGAAGATGAAGCAGTAGTTGCCGAACGAATCGAGTGCTGTGTCGTTAGCGGCGCCGTCCATAGCGCAATCGACAAAGTACAGGATACGGCAATGTTCTCCTTCGAATTCACCGCAGTTGGTGATCCCGCCTTCTTCGTCCAACTCGTAGCCTAACCGTTTTGCATGCTCTCGACAGGTCATGTCAGTCTCCCTTATCGTCTGGGCAGGCCCCCGCCCCCCCGCCGGTCCCAGGCTCGCAGGGCGAGGAAGCCTGCGAGCACGCAGGCGAGGAAGCCCGTCGAGTAGATGACCTCCCCCCACGTGGGGACGCCATCCATGAACAGACACAGGACGGTGGCGACCGCACCGATCGGGATCATTGGGTGGATGTCGCTCATGTCAGATTCCCTTGGCATGGGTCAGGTCGGCCCCCTCCAGGTCGGCCCCCTCCAGGTCGGTCCCCTCCAGGTCAGCCCACCGCAGGTCGGCCCTCCGCAGGTCGGCCCCCTCCAGGTTGGCACGCCGCAGGTCGGCCCACCGCAGGTCGGCCCACCGCAGGTCGGCCTCAGTCAGGTCGGCCCACCGCAGGTCGGCC
>CAZKKP010000505.1:0-3181 GCA_964553295.1 uncultured Thermoanaerobaculia bacterium
CTCGCCTCCGGCGGTGGCGAAGCCCCCGCCGATCGTGAGCATCTCTCCGTCACCGAAGTCATACACGGCCATGGCAGCGACGCTGCCGCCGCCGATACCGGCGCCGCCGACACCGAGCAGTGGTTGCCACCGGCGGCCGTCCCACCGAGCCACGCCGTTGACGGTCTCGCCGCCGGCGGAACGAAAATCGCCGCCGGCGTAGAGGGCTTCGCCGGCGCCGTCGTCGTAGATCACCAGCTGCCGAACCGGGCCGTCGACGCCCTGCCCGTCCGGGCCCAGGAGAGGTTCCCACGCCTCGCCGTTCCACCGTGCGGCGTAGGGGGTCGGGTGCTTGCCGTGGCGGCGGAACTCGCCCGCCACAAAGAGGGCAGGGCCGGTGCCGTCGTCCCAGAGGATCGAGCTGAGCACCGTGCCGTCGAAACCAGGGAGGTTGAACGCGTCGGACCACGTGCACTCGAGCGGCGCGCCGGATTCAGAGGTCCGCTTGGCGGCCATCTGCTCGGCCGATGCCGGTCTGCCGACGACCGCGATGACCAGAATGAGCGCGAACGTGGTCTGGAGAAGGGTGGCGTGGGTGACTGATCTTGTTGTCGTCGTCTTCAACATCTCCCGGAGTCTACGTGACCCTCAAGCCAGGCGTTGGGGATCGCGGATCACGCCGCCGCGAGGGCCCGGTTGGAGTTATCACAAAGGTCGTCGGCGTCCTGCCGGCCAATGGTACGAGTGCCCCCGGGGGGAATCGTGGGCTTGAAACCCCGGTGTGGAGGCCATCCGAGGATCCTTGAGCCTTCACATCACCACTGGTGTCGAACTGGAATGCCGGGATTCCCACCGGCTCACAGCGCTGACGCCTGCCGGGCCGTGCGGCAGCTCGCTCTTCCGGGAACGCGCGTTCTGTCACAGGTTGCCGCGGCGCTCCTGCTCGCGCTCCAGCGAGACGAAGAGCGCCTTGAAGTTGCCGACGCCGAAGCCGCGGCTGCCGTGGCGCTCGATGACCTCGAAGAACAGGGTCGGCCGGTCCTGCAGCGGCTGGGTGAAGATCTGCAGCAGGTAGCCGTCGTCGTCGCGGTCGACCAGGATGCCGAGCTCGCGCAGCTCGTCCATGTCCTCGTCGATGGTCCCGACCCGTGACGCGAGCTCGTCGTAGTAGGTGTCGGGCACGCGCAGAAAGTCGATCTCGCGCTCGCGCAGGGCGCGCACGGTGGCGCAGATGTCGCCGGTGGACATGGCCACGTGCTGGATGCCGGGGCCGCGGTACCACTCCAGGTACTCGTCGATCTGCGACTTTTTGCGGCCCTCGGCGGGCTCGTTGATCGGCAGCTTGATCCGGCGGCCGTCATCCATCACCTTCGACATCAGGGCCGAGTACTCGGTGGAGATGTCCTCGTCGGAGAAGTGGGCGAGCTGGCTGAAGCCCATGACCCGCTCGAACCAGCGCACCCAGTGGTCCATCTCACCGAGGTTGACGTTGGTCACCAGGTGGTCGACGGCGGCCAGCCCGGTCGAGGGAGTGCCGGACGCCTCCAGACGTCGGTACCCCGGGGCGAAGGGGCCGCCGTAGCCCGCCCGCTCGACGAGCTTGATCACGGTGTCCCCGGCGTAGCGGACGACCCCGGTCTTGAGCACGCCGTCGGCGTCCTCGGTCGCGGTCGCGGGCTCGAGCACGGTGGCCCCGCGCCGCCTGACCTCGGCCATGGCCGCCGCGCAGTCGGCGGTGGCCAGGGCGAGCACCTTGACGCCGTCGCCGTGCAGCTGGCAGTGGCGGGCGATCTCGTGGTCCGGCGTCAGGGCGCTGGATACCACGAAGCGGATGTTGCCCTGCTGCAGCACGTAGCTCGCCCGGTCGCGGCAGCCGGTCTCCAGCCCCAGCTTCGCCACCGGCCGGAAGCCGAAGGCCTTGTCGTAGAAGTGGGCGGCCTGCTTGGCGTTGCCCACCCAGTACTCGACGTGGTCGAAGCCCGTGAGCCGGAGCGCATCCAATGACGACATGGTCGATCCCCCGATCGGTCGTTCGCACGAAAGAACGAGCTTGCGGGCCCTGCGATTCCGTCGCTCGGGAGAGGGGCAGGCGTGCAGGCCGGCGCGGTTATGCCCGCAAGCTCACGCCCGGCGTGGATCACCCAGGCACAGCGCAGGCCGTGCCAGCAACCCGATCGCATGAAGGTGAACCACGGAGGCACGGAGGCACAGAGGAGCGGCGCGGATCCCGCGATGCCGTGCGAAGTGGTCTCCCGAGAGTCTCTTGAGTGGGCTCGTGTTGGTCTTTTGGTGGTGAAGAAATGTGGTCACGAACCGGGGACTTCCGAGCCGAGAGTGGCACCCAGTTGCTCGGGCTGGCGAGGCAGAACTGTCGTATCATCCGGGGCTCGGGGTTGCTCGAGGCGCTGCCTTCACGAGAACCTGACGCGGGAAGGCGACGTTCTCCACTCCGATCGGGGGCGCAGGCTCGACATGACGGGGATGACAGACCAGCTCGAGAAGCTCAGGATCGACCGGCCGGAGGAACGCCGGCCGTCGCGATGGTGGCTCGCAGTGGCGCCGGTGGTGGCGGCGGCGGCGGTCGCGGTCGGCTGGTACGCGCTCCGCCCGGCGGTGCCCGAGGTGACCACGGCGGTGGTGCGCGAGGCGCCGGCCGGCGTCCGGCAGACGGTGCTCAACGCCTCCGGTTACGTCACCGCGCGGCGCCAGGCGACGGTGTCCTCGAAGATCACCGGCAAGGTCACCGAGGTGCTCATCGAGGAGGGGAGGACGGTGGTCGCCGACGAGGTGCTGGCGCGGCTGGACGACAGCAACGCCCGGGCCGCCGAGCGGTTGGCCGCCGCCCAGCTCGAGGCCGCCCGGAGCGAGCTCGAGGAGATCCGGGTGCGGCGCGAGGAGTCGCGGCTCGAGCTTGCGCGGACGGAGAGTCTGGTCGAGCGGCAGGTGGCGAGCCAGGCCGAGCTCGACCGCGCCCGCGCCAACCTCGACTCCCTCGGCGCCCGGCTCGAGAGCCAGCGCCGCGGGGTGGTGGTCGCCGAAGAAGCCCTCGCCGTGGCCCGCCAGGCCCTTGACGACACCGTCATCCGGGCGCCCTTCGCCGGCGTCGTGGTGGCCAAGAACGCGCAGCCCGGCGAGATGATCTCGCCGATGTCGGCGGGCGGCTTCACCCGCACCGGCATCGGCACCATCGTCGACATGTCGT
>CAZKKP010000506.1:0-3173 GCA_964553295.1 uncultured Thermoanaerobaculia bacterium
GGGCCTGCTGGAAGGCGTTGAAGGCGGCGCGCACCGCCTCCGGCTCGAAGGGCTCGCCTTCGACCCGCTCGCGCAGGTCCAGCTCAGAGCGCCGGACGGCGGCGTTGAGGTCGACCATCCGCCGGGCATGCTCGAAGACGAGGGCGCGGATGCGCTCGCGCTGCTCGGGCTCGAGCCCGAGACGGGCGGCGAGGCGCTCGTCCTCCCACCACTTCCCGGGCGGCAGCAGGTCGTCGTTGGCGCTGGCCGGGGCGGACATGGCCAGGGCCAGGATCAGCAGCGACGGCCAGATGAGGTTCGTGCGTGCCATGGGCGTCTCCTTCAGGACGTACCGTTGGCCCCGAGGCTCGAGAGCGTGTCGAGGCCGGGGTCGATGACCGCGAAGCCGGGGATCTCCTCGGAGGCGAGCAGGGCCTCGGCCTCGGCGAGGATGTCGCCGACCGGCAGCTCGCCGGTGGCCGCCGGGCGGGCCGCGGGCCACAGCAGGCCGAGCCCGACCGCCAGCAGCGCCGCCGCCGCCACGGCCAGGGCCGGGCGCAGCCAGCGCCGACCCGTCGGCGCCAGCGGAAGCCTGGGGTACTCGGCAATCCGGGCGAGCACCGCCGCGCGCTGCGCCCGCCAGTCCGGGGCCCCTGCGGCGAGCCCGGCGCGGCGGCCCTCGAGCAGCTCTTCGAACTCGCGCATCCGCTGCCGACAGAGCAGGCAGCCGGCCCGGTGCTCATCGGCCCCGTCGCCGAGTGCGTCGCCCGCCAGCAGGGCGGCGATCTCCTGATCCTCGAGATGACGGCTCATCGTACTGCTCCCAGCTCCTGCCGCACCCGGTGAACGGCCCGGTGCAGCTGCGTCTTGACGGTCCCGACCCGGACGCCGAGGGCCCGGGCGATGTCCTCGAGCTCCAGCTCGGCGTAGAAGCGGAGGCGGAAGATCTGGCGCTGACGCTCGGGCAGCCGCCGCTCGCTCGCGACGAGGTGGGCGAGAGCCTGGCGCTGCCGGCTCCGCTCCTCGGGCCCCGGGCGGTCGTCGACGACGGTCTCGAGCAGGTCGTCGCCCCCGTCGTCTTCCCGGGTCGACTCCAGCTGCCGGCCCCGCCGGCGTCGCCGGCGGAGCTGGTCGAGACAGGTGTTGATCGCGATCCGGGTGAGCCATGTCGTGAACGCCGCCCTGCCGTCGAAGCCGCCGAGCCCAAGCCATGCCTTGACCAGGGCGTCCTGGGCGGCGGCATCGGCCTCGTCAGGGCCGAGATACTGACGGCACACCATCCACACCCGCTGCTGGTGACGGGTCACCAGCTCGGCGAAGGCCGCCCGGTCTCCGGCGCGGGCCCGCGCCACCAGGGCACCGTCATCCTGAGACAGATCGGCTCGAGTCACGGTGGTGGCTCCTGCTCGCGACACACCTCTGAGACGCCGCGCAGGTCACGTGGTTGACAGCGGCGGCGCCGCGACCGTGAGGGCGCCCACCAGGGTCTCGAAGCGGACTCGGGGCGGCTCGAGCATGACGCCGTTGCCGTCGAGGTGGGCGGGCAGCGGCGCTGCGAGCTCGAGCTCGAGCCAGGGCGCCTTCAGCTCGGTGGTGCCGGGCAGCCGGCCGAGGGTGCCGCGCATCGCCGCGACCAGCCGCGACACCCGGCCCAGCGGCGGGATGCCGGCGACGAAGGTGGCGTCGAGCAGGCCGTCGTCGGGCTCGGCCGTCGGCGTCAACCGGAAGCCGCCGCCGGTGGTCGGCCCGTTGTGTACCGCCAGCAGGGTCATCGAGCTGACGAGCTCGAGCCCGGGGGCGGTCAGCCGCACCCTCGGAGCGTGGAAGCGGACGAGGGAGACCAGCGCCGTCGCCAGGTAGGCGGCGATGCCCCGGGTCCACTTGACTCGGGCGGCGCGCCGGTTGATGTCGCCGGTGAGGCCGACGCCGATGGCGTTGACCACGATCCGCTCGCCGACCCGGATCAGGTCGACCCGGCGGAGCCGGCCGTCCGCCGCGATCCGGCCCGCCGCCGACAGCCCCGCGGGCAGACCGAGGGTGCGGGCGATGTCGTTGCCGGTGCCCAGCGGCAGGATGCCGAGGGCGCCCCGACCGGCCCTGAAGAGGCCCTCGGCGGCCTCGCACAGGGTGCCGTCGCCGCCCGCCACCACCACCCGCTCGGCGCCCCGGCCGACCGCGGTGGCCGCCAGCTCGGTGGCGTGACCCGGGGCCTTGGTGAAGACCACCCGCTCCGGGTCGCCGAGCACACCGAGGCGCGGCGCCAGCCGCGACCACTGGCGGCCCAGTCGGCCTCCCGCCGCCGCCGGGTTGACGATCACGATCACCGGGCGAACTGTACCGCGGGCTGCCGCCCGGTGTCATGCCGCAGGGACGGAGGAAGGCCGGCAGCCGAGCCGCCGGCCCTGAGGAGGAGGGGGTTCGTCCTCTCAGAGACACAGTGTCGAGGGCCGGAGTGAAGCCGGCGGGTAGCCGAGGTTGGCCGGAGGCAATCTCTCACCGGCGCCCCTCGACAGCTTCTTTACCCGACCTTTTCCTCAGTTCACAGGGATTACTCGGCGTCTTGACGGGGGCGCACGAGGCTTCGCGGGTGAGCATCGAGTTCGCCTTCGAGCCGCATCTTCTGCGCGGCACAGGCCCCGCTCGACCCCCCGAGGGCTCGGGTCGAGCGGTCCTGCTCGAGGTTGCGGCCCGCTCGGGCGCGACCCCGGCCCAGGTCGGCCGGCTCGAGCTCCTGCACCGCGGCGACGACCACTTCGGCCGCTTCCAGGCGGAGTGTGCCGCCGCCCGCCACGAGGTCGCCGTCGAGATGTACCAGATCCGTCGCGACCCGGTTGGGCGGGCGCTGTGCGACGCCCTGGTCGACGCTGCCCGGCGCGGGGTCCGGGTGCGGCTACTGCTCGACGCCTTCGGCAGCCGTCAGATCGCCGGCTGGGTCTGGGGCATGCGCCGCGAAGGCGTCGAGGTGCGCTGGTACGGCCCGCCGACCGCGGCGGCCTCGCCCTTCGACCGCACCCATCGCAAGCTGCTGCTGTTCGACGGCGCCCGCGCCAGCGTCGGCGGGATCAACTTCGCCGCCGAGTTCTCCGAGGCCGCCGCCGGTCGCCAGGCCTGGCGGGACGTCGGCCTGTGGTTGAGCGGGCCGGTCGCCGCCGTGCTGCGCGGCCAGCTCGAGGCGGCCTGGCGGCGCTGGGGCG
>CAZKKP010000507.1:0-597 GCA_964553295.1 uncultured Thermoanaerobaculia bacterium
GAGCCCCAGCTCGAGGGCGGCCAGCGCCTCGTCCTCGGGGGTGGCGGCGACCTCACGCAGCACGCCGGGGCTGCCGGGGAGGCCGACGGAGCTGCCGAGGGCGACCTCGGGCACCTCGTAGACCAGCAGGTCGGCAGCGAAGTCCTTGGCCCGCAGCACGACCTGCCCACGGCCGTCGATGACCATCGAGTGACCGTCGAAGACCAGCTCGTCGTAGCCGCCCACCTGGTTGACGTAGACGAAGAAGCGGCCCGAGGCGGCCGCGTAGCGTCGGATCAGCTCGCGCCGTTGCTCGGCCTTGCCGAGCTCGAAGGGGCTCGCGGACAGGTTGACCAGGAGCTCCGCGCCACGATCGACCAGCTCACGTACCGGGTCCCGGTGGTACAGGCTGCGGCCGTCCAGGTCCGGGTCGGCCCAGACGTCCTCGCAGATCGACACCCCGAGCCGGACCCCTTTGAACAACATTGGTCGCACCGGACCGCCGGGCTCGAAGTAGCGCGCCTCGTCGAACACGTCGTAGGTCGGCAGCAGGCACTTGAAGGTGCGGTCGACCACCCGACCGTCGACGCACAGGGCGGCGGCGTTGTGCAGTGGCTT
>CAZKKP010000507.1:607-3172 GCA_964553295.1 uncultured Thermoanaerobaculia bacterium
CCCGCGAGGATCCCCGGACCGTCCGCCGACAGCCGGGCGATGCGCTCCAACTGCGCCAGGTTGCGGTCGACGAGGTCGGCCCGCTCGAGCAGGTCGCCGGGCGGGTAGCCGATGGTCGCGAGCTCCGACAGCACGACAAGGTCGGCGCCCTCCCCGCGCGCCCGACCCACCGCCCCCTCGATGGCCGCCAGGTTGGCGTCGAAGGCGGCGACCTTGAAGTCCAGCTGGGCGACCGCGATGCGCATCCCGGATTCCTCCCGCCAGCCACCATAGCGCGGCCGGGTCGCGCGATGAAGGTGTCCAGGGACGGACGACGCCGACATCGAGGACGGCACGACCCGGCGGTGGTCGAGCACGACGCACCGAGAGTGCCCGCGGAGCATGGCCGCCAACGCCCACCCGCCCCTCGGCCCGTCCCAGGGCAGCAGGTCGTCGGTGGCCGCCCCTCCGGCGTCCGCGAGAGCCCGCAGCCGGTAGCCGGCGGCCAGCGACGTTCCGGGACGACCTCGACTACTCGACGGTGAGGCTCATCAGCTCGACCGGCACCAGAGTCGCGGTCACCGAGTAGCTGCACAGGATCGACGAGTTGCTGGTCGGCGGCGGCCCGTTCGCGTCGAACAGGGAGCCGAGGTGGCTGGCGAGCCCGGTGGGCGTCTCGGCCGGTGAGCTGGCCTTCCAGTCGTAGGCCGCGGCCCCGGCGACGCCGTACGCCACGATTCAGTAACCCGTCCCGGCGCTCAGAGTGATCCCGGACGACGTGAAGTCCTAGTCGGCAATCCCCGATGCTGCGAAGGTGGGGTTGGTCAGGGTCTCGACGGGGGCCCCGGGCAGACCTCCGACGTTCGTCCACACCTGCACGACGGCTGGGGTCGCGACGGTGTAGGTCTCCAGCCGCAGCGTGACGTGGTCCAGGATGTAGTCGTCGCCCGCCGGCATGGTGAACCCCATGCCCTTGTTGCGGAGGTCACTCAGGCCGGCGGATTGGGTGAGGTCGTTGCCGGGCAGGTTGCTGATGATCGTGACCTGGGCAGCCGCTGGATGAGCCGCCAGGAATGTGAGGGTCACCAGGAACGCGATGCTGAAGGTGCGGGCGAGCATGGACCTTCCCTGCTCCTTCCCAAAGGGGACGTTCACGAAGCCTATTCTGCCGTACCCCTTCGCCATGCCCAGGAGTGCCGGCCTGGAACATCTGACTCTCTCTCGCCTCCGTCACGTGCCTTCGCTGACCTCGTGCGCGGATCGACCTTCGCCCCGGGCTGCCCTGGAAACTTCGCCCCGGGTTGCCCTGGAAAGCACCTCGTCGGCCATCTCGACCTTCTCCCCGAACGCGACGTCCTCCAGTCTCCGCCGGAGGACACCCCCGGCCGACACCTCCACGCTCACTCCGAAAACTCCCGATCAGGGGGTTGACTTCTTATAGAGGCACCGCTGATAGAGGCACCACTGGCACTACGCCCTGGTTCCGCAATACCACGGCGTAACCCCGCGATGGCGAGAAGACGTTTGGCGTTGAGTAGTTCGCCGGGTTCGGTATTTGAATTCTGTTCATGGGACTGAGGTTGGGTTGGATGGCCTCCGCTGCAGCGGTTACACAGGACGCAGGAGTGAGATTGTCCGTAATATCGCCAAGCTGGAACTCGGTTGATTCGCTGTAGACCTGCGCTATGCTGTCAGCAATTTCAGTGGCTTCCTCTGTGCTAATATCAAGATATTCAAGCCAGGCACCGCTGTTGCTTATTTCGACTCGCTGGTGTAGACCTGCAACCATGCGCCGTCGCGCCAGACGAGATCGGAATCAAGACTGGCCGTGAATTTCTCACAGCAGCCCCCACGGACCCCGTCCCGGCCGAGTGACATCACCAAGTAGCTCGGGGGCGTGGTATTGGAAACGTACAGGATGAGAGGATTCCCCCACCCATCGACAAGCACTGCCTCGTCGTGCTTGTATTCATCAAGGGCTCGGCCGATGGAGTCGCGATCGAAGATGTCCGGGTTCTCTTGTACCAGGATGGAACCGACAAGGGAGATATTCGTCATTGACGTGTGAGCTGCAATCCGATCAGCAGTGGGCTGAGCAATGCCATAGAGGACGCCGCCCAACGTCAACCCAACCGCGGACCAAACCCACAGACGGTGACGCCGTGCCCCCTCTTCAATTGACTGGCTGCTTGTCATCGTCATCATCCTCTTGTGTTTGGCTCTGCGTGTTCCTTAGGTAGTCAAGTGACTCCCCTTGGCCTGAGATCAGCCCGAGGCTCTTGAGTTTGCCAACCATCCCCTGGGTGGTGTTCGCAGAGTTGGTGCCGTCGGCCATACCGGCAGCAGTCAGGATCTTCTCGGTGGCACTTTGGGCACAGTTGTTTGTCAATGGGTCGTAGGTCTCCTGGTTGATGCCTCGCTTGAACTGCTCTTGTAGTGACCCCTCAAGCGCACCGATCTGCGCCTCGGACAGGTCTAGGGAGTATCCCATCGTGGGATCGACGCCTGGGTTGTAACCTCCCAGGTACTCCAGAATGGGCATAGAGCCGTTCATCTGGCCGCCGTGGCTGTAGACCATGTCAGTTG
>CAZKKP010000508.1:0-270 GCA_964553295.1 uncultured Thermoanaerobaculia bacterium
CGCCCGCCAGCCGGTCGGCGTCGGCGAGCACCGCCGTCGCCTCGGGTCGGCGCCTGAGCGCCGCCAGGGCGAGCACGCCCAGGCCGCAGCCCGGGTCGAAGATCAGCGTGCCCGGCGCTCGGTCGAGGTGCTCGAGCAGCAGCCGGCTCGCCGGGTCCACCTCGTCAGCGGAGAACACCCCCGGCGCCGAGCGCAGCGCGAAGCGGTCGCCGCCGACCTCGACCCTGACCTCGCGGGTCGCCGGCGGCGCCGGGCCGTGTGGTCCGCGCC
>CAZKKP010000508.1:280-1838 GCA_964553295.1 uncultured Thermoanaerobaculia bacterium
CTCGAACCGGACGACCCGGGCGTGGGCCCGGCTCGCCAGGACCTCGGCACTCTGCTCGAGCTCGACCTCCAGCCGCCGCACCGCACTCTTGACGCCGAGCTCGTTGCCGCCCGCCAGGAGCAGCCGGCCGCCCGGCTCGAGGCGAGCCCAGGCGGCGGCGACGGCCTGTCGGGTCGCCTCGCGACCCTTGGCGAGGTGGACCACCACCTGGCCGAAACGCCGGTCGCCGATTTCCTCGGCGGCGCCGACCGCCGACACCCCGGCCGCGCGGGCCGCCAGCCAGTCGCCTCGCCAGGGCACGACGGCGGTCCCGCCGCTCGCCTCCGCGCCGCGCCAGCCGCCGATCTCCAGCGTCGGTGCCGGGCCGAGCACACCGTCGTCGAGCAGCAGCTCCCCCGGGTCCCGCGGCCGTCCCCGCCCCATACCGCCAGCCTAGCGAATCGCGTCCAGATCGGCGAGGCGGCGGCTCGCCAGCTCGACCGCGCCGAGCACCATCTCCTCGAGGGCGGCCTTGCCCTCGTGCTGGTTGACCGAGCCGGCGACGACCAGGTCGAGCTCGGGCACCCAGGTCGCCGAGGTGCCCCAGAAGCCGGTGTGCCGCCAGGCTTCGAGGCCGGCGAGCTGGAGCCGCCACAGGCCCATCCGGTAGTTGCCGGGGGGCAGGGCGGCAGGGTCGGCGTCCGGACGGGCCCGAGCGCCTTCGACCGGGGCGAGCATCAGGGCGAGGGTGTCGGGCCGGGCGAACACCCGGCCGGTCACCAGGGCGCGGGTGAAGCTGGCGAGGTCCTCGGTGGACGCGACCAGACCGCCGCCGCCCCACAGGTCGAAGAACGGCTCGAAGGAGAAGGTGTCCAGCTCGCCGAGGAGCTGATGGGCGCGGGCCGGCGCTGCGGAGGGGGCGGCCTCGAGCATCTCCCACCACGTGGTGGCCAGGCCCAGCCGCTCGAAGCCGAGGAGCTCGCGCACCGCGGCCGCCAGCCCCTGACCACTCGCCCGCTCGAGGATCAGGCCGAGGAGCACGTAGCCGGTGTCGCAGTAGGTGTAGACCTCGCCGGGCGCGCCGTGGGGTGAGCCCCACTCGACCGCGAGGGCCAGCTGCTCGATGGGGGTCCAGCGACGATCTGGCTCGGCGACGATGCGCCGGCCGTACTCCGGTCGCTCGGTGTGGTCGAACAGGCCGGAGGTGTGGTTGAGCAGGTGGCGGAGCTGGATCCGGTCGACGGCGTAGCCGCCGGAGGACAGCAGCTCGACCGCCTCGACCGGCAGCAGCTCGCCGATCGGCCGGTCCAGGCCGAGCCGACCCTCCTCGACCAGCCGGAGCACCGCTGCCGCGACGTAGGTCTTGGTGTTGGAGGCGATCCGCACCGGAGTTCTGGCGGTCATCGGGCTGCCGCCGGCGGGGTCGGCCAGGCCGGCGCCCCCCTGGTACGCGATCCCGAGTCGTGGCGAGTCGACCACCAGGGCCGCTCCAGGCACCAGCGAGCCGTCTCCCACCGCCGTCTCGAGCAGCTCGGCGAGCTGGTGCCCGAGCTCGGCAGCCGCCGGGTCCGGCGGCCCG
>CAZKKP010000508.1:1848-3165 GCA_964553295.1 uncultured Thermoanaerobaculia bacterium
GGTCGGCAGCCGACGGCGAAGGTGCATACCAGGACAAGGGCGGCGATGCTCGAGATCTCGCTGGGCATCCGGGCCTCCGTCGGACGAGTCTACGCTGCCGCGCTGCCGGACCTCTACGGTCGGAGCTCTGGCGAGGCGCTGCGGCTGCGTCATCTCGCCGGGGTGATCTGGATCCTGTCATGTTAGAATATGTTCGTACGGAGGCGTCATGGCGACGACGAGCGTGCACGTTCCCGCTGACCTGCTGGAGGCCCTCGACGAGGCGGCCCGTGAGCGGGGAGTGAGCCGCAACCGGTTGATCGTCGAGGCGTGCCGGCGCGAGGTCCGAAGACGCCGCGAGTGGCCGGAGGGCTTTTTCGACGACGAGCGGCTCGATCCGGAGGACCTGGCCGAGCTGCGCAACGCCGGCGATCTCGCCGACGGGATCCTCGAAGCTCGGCGGAGCCGCCGGGAGGCGCCCCTGCGATGATCGTTCTCGACACCACTGCCGTCTCCCACCTGATGCGCCGCAGCCCGGGCCACCTCAAACGGCTGAGCGGGTTCGAGCCGCGGCAGGTGGTGCTGTCGGCCCCGGTGGCGGCGGAGATCCACTTCGGGCTCGAGCGGCTCGAGCCCGGGTCGCGGCGGCGACGGCTGCTCGAGCAGGAGTACCTCCGGCTCCGCGACTGCGTCGCCTGGGCGGACTGGACCGAGGATGCCGCGGTCCGTTTCGGCTCGCTCAAGGCCGTGGTGCACCTTGCCGGCACGCCGGTGGACGACATGGACCTCGCCGTCGCGTCCGTCGCAGCCGCCCTCGATGCCGCCGTCGCCACCTCGAACACCCGCCACTTCGGCAAGATCCCGGGCCTGCGGCTGGAGGACTGGTCAGAGGACTGAGCGGCGTTTGGGGAGGAGGTTGCGCAGGGGTCAGGACCTCGTCCACGGAGGGCACGGGTCGTCCGGCGGCGTCGGCTGCTCGTGCAGCACCCGCGACAGCCGGCGGCTGAGGATCGGTCCGAGCCCGCGCACGGTGGCGAGTTCCCCGGGCGTGGCGGCGGCGACCCCGGCGGGGGTGCCGAAGGTCTCGAGCAGAGCTGCCGCCTTGCGGGGGCCGAGGTCGGGGACCGCCTGCAGCATCAGCGACTGCAGCCGGCGCAGGGCGGTCTGCCGCGACGACCGCCGAACCGCTGGCGTTGCCTCCTGTCGGCTCAGCTGGCGGGCCGCCGCCACCAGCACCTCGGCGGTGTGGGCCGGCGAGCGGCTGCGCAGCACCGGCAGCCCGTAGACCAGCGTCAGGGTGACCAGCGCCCCGTCGAAGCTCGCGCGCGTGATCGGCGC
>CAZKKP010000509.1:0-3151 GCA_964553295.1 uncultured Thermoanaerobaculia bacterium
GGCGAGATGGCCGACGGCCTGCTCCTCGCCTCGGCGCGGGTCAGGCCGCGCCGGCTGGTCGAGGCCGGCTACCGTTTCCGCCACCCGGACCTCGGCGACGCCATCCGCAGCGCCCTCGGCTGACGCCGACGGCGCCGACCGCCGAGCTCAGCCGCGCAGTGCCTCGACCGGGGTCAGACCGGCGGCGCGCAGCGACGGGTAAAGGCCCGCGACGAGGCCGATCGCCAGAGCGAACAGCACCGCCAGGGCCACGGCGAAGGCCGAGATCGGCAGGCCGGCCTCGAAGAAGCCGCCGACCGCGCCGCAGATCACCACCGCGAGCCCGAGCCCGACGGCGGCGCCGAGGGCCGACAGGGCGACCGCCTCGATGAGGAACTGGACCAGGATGTCGCGGTCCTCGGCGCCAATCGACTTGCGCAGCCCGATCTCGTACAGACGCTCGGCCAGTGAGATCTGCAGCACCGAGAAGATGCCGACGCCGCCGACCACCAGCGAGATCCCCGAGATTGCGAACAGCACCACCGTCCAGCCCTTCATCTGCTCGTCGATCTGCTGCTCGGCCTGGAGGATCTCCGAGGCGACGTTGTCCACCGTGAAGTCGGCGACCCGTGCGTGGCGCCGCCAGAGCAGGTTCTCGACGTGGTCGACGAGCCCGGAGAGCCCTTCGGTGGAGGCCGCCTTGACGACGATCGTCGGCACCCGGTCGCCGCCGCCGAACAGGCTCTGCAGCGTCGTCAACGGGACCGTCGCGCCCTCCATCTCGCGCCGCGACCAACCGTCGCTGATCATGTCGTTGCCGATCCTCTCGCCGACGCCGACCACCTCGAAGCGATGCCCTCCGAGGCGCAGCCACTGGCCGACCGGGTCGGCCGAGCCGAACACCTTACGCGCCAACTCGTGGCCGAGAACCACCACCCGCTTCTCGCGGACGACGTCGAGGTCGGTCAGGTCGCGCCCCCTGGCGACCTGCCGCGCGAGCACCCTGGAGTAGGACGGCACCGTCCCGGTGACCCGGACCGAGGCGGTGCTGCCCCCCCAGCCGAGCACCTGTTGGCTGAAGGCGGCCGGCGCCGCCCCGGCGACGCGCTCCGAGGCCGTCGCCAGGGCCTCGGCGTCCTCGAGCCGGAGCCCTCGCGACAGGTGGGCCCGTTTGGCGTCGAGAGCGGTCTGCGGCGGTCCGCTGGAGACGAACACGACGCCGCGCAGGCCGAGGGAAGCGATGCCGTTCCAGATCTCGATCTTGACCGCCTCGATCAGGCTGACCATGGTGACCACCGCCATCGTGCCGAGCACGACGCCGACCAGGGTCAGGGCCGAGCGCAGCTTGTGCGCCCAGATCTCGTCGGCGGTGGTACGCAGCGCTTCCCCGATGACCATGTCCGCCTCACTCGTAGCGCAGCGCGACGACCGGGTCGAGGCGCGACGCCCGGACCGCGGGGTACATGCCGAAGAACAGCCCGACCGCCGACGCCGAGCCTAGCGCGGCGACGATCATGACCGGGGTGAAAGCCATGTCGACGAACAGCAGCCGGCCGATGGCGACGGTGAAGACCATACCGAGCCCGAGGCCGGCAGCGCCGCCGAGCACCGTCACCACCACCGTCTCGAGCAGGAACTGCACGAAGACCTGCCAGCCGGTGGCGCCGAGGGCCTTGCGGACCCCGACCTCGCGCATCCGCTCGGTGAACGACGCGAGCATGATGTTGGTGATGACGATGCCGCCGACGAGCAGCGAGATCACGCCGCAGGCGAGGAACGTGACGTTGTAGATCATGCCCTCGCGGTTGCCCTGGGCGATCCGCTCCTGACGGTCCCAGACACCGAAGTCGCGGATCCCGTGCCGGGCCTCGAGCAGCTGCTCGAGAGCCTGCCGGGCCTCCTCGTGGACCTCCGCGGACGCCAGCCGCAGGTTGAGCTCGTCGACCCGCTCCTCGCCGGGAGCGACGTGGCGCTTCAGGTACGAGGTGATCGGCACCACCACCAGCCGGTTGAGCCACTCGTGGGCGTTGTAGGTGTTGTTCTTCTGCCAGAAGAAGACCTTCTCGCGGGTGACCCCGACCACCGTGTAGCTGACGCCGTCGACCCGCAGTGGCCGGCCGATCGGGTCGGCGCTGCCGAAAAGCTCCCGGGCCCGCGTCGAGCCGAGCACCACCACCGCCGCCCGGGTCGCCAGGTCGTGCTCGCTGAGGTACCGCCCGCGCTCCATCTCGAGCTCGCGCATCGGCCCGAAGTCGGGCTCGACCGCGGTGATCCGCAGGGTGGCCTCGGAGGTCCCGGCGCGCACCCGGTGGTCGCGGTTGACCTCGGCCACCACCAGGTCGAATCCCTCGATCCCGGCGCGGATCGCGGCCGCATCCCTGAGAGTGAGGCCGAGACGCGAGCGCTGCCGGGCGGTCAGCGACAGCTCACTCGGCGGCTGGTTGTAGACCCCCATCAGCCGGGTCCCGCCGGACTCCCGGAAGAACTGCTGGCGGCGCGCCTCCATGCCCGAGGTCATGCCCAGGGTGGCGACCACCGAAGCCACCCCCAGGATGACGCCGAGGGTCTGCAGGACCGTCCGGCCCGCGTGCTCGCGGATCTCAGTGAAGCCCTCCCGGACGAGCTGCAACGGGTTCATGCCGCCGCCCGCTCCGTGCAGCTCACGGCGCCGATGCGACCGTCGACGATCTCGATGATGCGCCTGGCGCGACGCCCGATCGCGGGGTCGTGGGTGACGACGATCAGGCTCTGGCCGCCGGCCACCAGAGTGTCGAACAGGGCCAGGATCTCGAGGCCGGTCGCCTGGTCGAGGTTGCCGGCCGGCTCGTCGGCCATAACCACCGAGGGCCGGGTGACCAGGGCCCGGGCGATCGCCGCCCGCTGCCGCTGGCCGCCCGACAGCTCGGCCGGTCGGTGGCGCGCCCGGTTGTCGAGGCCGACCTGGCGCAGCGCCTCGATCGCCCGGTCGCGGCGCTCGACGCGGCCGATCCCGCCGTACAGCAGGGGCAGCTCGACGTTGCGCAGCACGGTCGCCCGGGGCAGCAGGTTGAACGACTGGAAGATGAAGCCGATGTGGCGGTTGCGGAGGTGTGCGAGCTTCCGCCGGGACATCGCCGCGACCTCCTGGCCTTCCAGCCGGTAGCTGCCCGCCGTCGGCGTGTCGAGCAGGCCG
>CAZKKP010000510.1:0-3145 GCA_964553295.1 uncultured Thermoanaerobaculia bacterium
ATGGGGCCGCGGATCGTTGTCCGCGGAAACTTCCACGCCGCGAACACTGCCGGGTCGAGGTGCACGCTTCAATGGGGCCGCGGATCGTTGTCCGCGGAAACAGCGCTCGCGCTGGGGCGAGCGGGGACGGGGGGGTTCTGGCACTGGATCGAGCGGTCTGGTGGCGCCGGCGTCCGATCGGCGCCACGCGCGCAGCCGTCGTGGCTATGCCGCTGATTCGGTGGCCTTTGGGCTGTGCGAGCGGTGCCCGGGATTTCGCGTTCACCGGACCGCTCGAAGAGGTCGTCATGGGTTGTCAAGGAGCCTCCGGGAGCATTCATATCACGATCGCCCGGTGCTCGGGAGGCTGGTAGCTCCTTCCGAGAGACTCGATCTTGTCATAGGTCGAAGAATTTCGCGGCCCCAGGCGGACGAAGAGGACCTGGTCCTCGCCGGGCTCGATCACGAGGTCGAGGTCCGAGCGCAGCTCGGCGAGCTGCAGGGGCGTCAGGGCGCACTGGTACACGGAGTACTGCAACCGCGTGCCCCGGTCCTCGGTGGTCCTGTGGACGCGCCGCAGGCGCCTGGGGTCGGCGATGTCGTAGCAGACGAGGTAGACCGACTCCATTGCTACCGGGTCTCGAACGGCACGTACCGGGGGAGCTCGCCGAAGACGTGGCGCGCGAGCAGGCGGGTCTGGACGTCGATCACACGCCGGTAGCTGATCCGGTAGCCGAACACGGGATGACGGACCTCGACGTCCAGTCGGCGTTCGAAGGAGGCGACGAAACGTTTCCGGCCGTCGTTCGAGAATGCGCAGCTGTCGCCGACGGCGACGAAGTCCCGGGGGTCGACCTCGCCGTTGTTGACGGCGGTGATCACCGCCGAGTCGGCGGCCAGCGGGCGGAAGGGCTCCATGAGGTCCAGCGCCAGGGAGGGGCGCCCGGGCCGGTCGCTGTGGTAGTAGCCGACGTGCGGGTCGAGACCGGCGAGCACGGCCGCTGCCGTGAAGTGGCGGACGAGCAGGGAGTAGGCGAGCGACAGCATGGCGTTCACCGGGTCTTTCGGTGGCCGCCGGTTACGCCCGGCGAAGTCGAAGGCGAGCGCCTTCTTCGCAGGGGTGCGGAGCATTCCGCCGAGCTGGGCGAAGTACTCGCGCGCCGCCAGTCCCTCGAGCCCCAGCAGCTCCTCGAGGGAGGCGGCCTCCGTCGCCCGCTCGGCCAGCTCGCGCAGGCGCTCGAGAGTTGCCGCGGGTTGGCCGCGGTGGTTGCGTCGCAGAAGCGTGCGGCTGTTGCGGATCTTGTTGCGCACGAGGTCGCGCGCCAGCCGAAGGCACCAGGCGGGGTCGGCAGAGCGGGCGTACTGCCGCTTGCGCAGCTGCACCGCCGAGTGCCCGATCGCCGTGCAGTGGCCGTAGAACCAGCCGCCGGAGGAAAAGTAGCCGATGGGGATGCCCTCGGAGAGCAACCGCTGCACCGCCTGGGTGGTGATCTGCACGCCGCCGAACAGGTTGACCTGGCTGAAGTCCTTGAAGCGGACGACGCTCTTCTCGCCCTCCGGGTCGTGGACAACCAGGCGTTTGCTCTCCACCGAGACCCGGGCGCCCGCGGTCGTCAGGTGCAGAGGGAGCGCGTCGTCGCGGGACGGGACGAGAGGCCGGACGACGGGCACGGAAGGCGCCTCGTCAGGCGCGCCCCCGCTGAGCAGGAGGTGGGTCTCGTCGGGGAGGCAGATGCCGACCAGCGAGCAGCGGGGGCACTTGCGACTGCTGTCGAGGGGCGGCGGCAGGGCGCCTCCTCGCTCGGTGCGGCGCGCGTCCCCGATCGCCGCCTCCGTCGTCCGCCGCAGCTCGTCGTCGAAGGCCACCTCCACGCGCAGCCGGGACGCCGGGTAGTAGACGACGCCGCTCGTGCACGACCAGCCGTTCTCCTCGAGGACCAGCCCCTGGGCGCACAGCTGCACGCGCTCCGGCAACCACGCCCGCTCGGGGATGTCGGGCGGTCGGCCGTGCTTGTACTCCACCGGCGTGGCGCCGTCGCCGGCGACCTCGACCATGTCCATCTTCGCGATGATCCCGAAGCGCTCGGACGACAGCATGATCGACCGGGCGCGCACTCGGGGGTCGTCCTCGTCGCGCAGGTCCGGCTCGGGGAACGGCTCCGAGCGCTGGTCCACGCGACGGTGTAGCGTGCGCCCTTCCTGGGTGTCGACCGAGGGCGCCCACTCGCCCATGACGTGCATCAGGTAGAAGAGCCGGGGGCAGTAGACGAACTCGTTGAGCATGCGGACGGGAAGAAGGCCCGCCGTCTCGTCGGCCGGTTGGGTGTTGGTATCTGTCTGCTGGTCGCCAGGTTGGGCATCCATGAGGGCACCTCCCCGGCCAACATGACTCCGGCCCGTGTCATCCGAGGTCGTGGCCTGGGATGACAACCGCAATCGTGGCGTAGGGTGCCTCGTTCCCCGCTTCAGCGCACCAATGGCATCACCGGCGAGCGAGGTGCAATTGGGCCCCAGGCCCAACGAGAACGCGATTCGGCACACTCCGACGGCCGAACCCGAAGGCAGCCGTCCTCTCGCCGCATCCGCGGCTCGTCCTTGCGAGGCCGGGAGGCGCCTACAATCACGGTTGCGTTTGGCCTGGCATCCACACTGCTCTCGTTCCCCTCATGCCTTCCTCGTGGTCGCGAGGGCTGCGCGTCCGGCTTCCGTCGTGTGGTACTGCTGTTTCGAGCTCCGGGGCTTGTCCGGGATGGTCATCTCGAGCAGCCCGGCTTCGAGCAGTGGCGCCACTACTTGGTCCCGGAACTTGGTCCGGTCGGTTCGGCCCGAAGGGACCATGAGCTCCGCCAGCGCGCGCGGAACATCTGCAAGCTCGAGTACTTGAACTTGGTACGGACTTAGTGCCGACTTGGTGCCAACTTGGTGCCCGCCAGGCACCAAGTCGTTCGCCCCGGCAATCACATCGGCCTTGAACGTCACCGTGACAGCGCCCGATGCCTCGGTGAACGTCGGATCTGCGATGCCGTACGCGCGGCACGCCTCGATGACGCGGTTGGTGCCTCGACCCCAGGCCTCGATGGCGCCCGTGCGGTGGAACGCGCCAGCGATGAGTGGGTTACGCGGGATCGAGCGGTGCTCCTGCGAGAGCAGCTCGGCGCGAATGCCC
>CAZKKP010000511.1:0-3136 GCA_964553295.1 uncultured Thermoanaerobaculia bacterium
GTCTCGTAGCGCGTGCCGACGATGGGCCTCGCCCCGAAACGCTCGTAGAACCGGAGCCTGGCCCGGTTGCCCTCGAGCACCTCGGGGTCGGCGCACAGCTCGGGATCGTCGGGCAGACACTCGAACAGCAGGCCGATCGCCCTCAGCCGGCGAGCTTCCTCCCGCACCCGCTCGTACAAGGCGGCGCCGACGCCGCCGCCGACCCGGGCCCCGGCGGCGATGTAGTCGAGATAGGCGAAGCCGATCCGCGGCTCGTAGGACACCAGGGCACAGCCCGTGACCCGGTGGTGGACGGTTTCGGCGACCAGCAGCATCGCCCGGAAGCGGTGTCGCATGGGGTCGTGCAGGAGCTCGGGGATCTTGGCGATGTCCCGCTCAGCGAGGGCCGGCAGACGAACCCTCAACATCGCCTGAACCTGCTCGATGGTACGCCGGTTCAAGGCCGTTACATCGTCGAACACCCTCCGGATGCGGAACATCTCCCCTCCGATTCAACTCCCCGCAGGACCGGGCAGAACACCGCGTCTGGTCATCGTACGCCCTTCGGGGTGGCCCGCGGGCGCCTCTTCGCGAACCCTTCGCTGCTGCGCGCGAGTCCCCGCATCCCGGCAGCCTCTTCCGGCTCGGGCCCACTCGAGAGACTCCTGGAACGTCACGTGGTACCACGCCGCGAGATCCGCGGCGCCCCGTTGTGCCTCTGTGCCTCTGTGGTTCACTCGCTCCGGTTGGCGTGTGGGCAAGCCCGCGCCGTAGTTCGCAGGGGGGGGGCCGCCGGCCAGCTCCCGACGGCGAGCCGCCGCGGCCGCTCGCCGTCGTCCTCGTCGCATGCCCGGGTGGCGCCGGGGCGCTGTTCAGGCCATGGCAGATGCGCTAGAGTCGTCGCAGGATTGCCGCGATGCGGCGAGGAGGTGAGGCGTGGCGACCTCCACGCGACGAGCCCTGGTTCTCGCACCGATCGTCCACACCTTCGCCGAGCTGTGCTCGTCGGTGCAGCGCCAGCCGTGGGTCGAGGGTTCGCCAGGGGAGGGCTCCTGCACCTGGCGCGGGCGCGGCCTGGAGCTCAAGCTCGACGTCGTGCAGCGCGTCGAGGAGGTGCGGGATCGGCTGTCGCACGGCTACTACAACCTGCTGCTGGTCGACTGCCGCAATCTCGGCCAGACGCGCACCGACGCCGCTCGCCAGCAGCGCGCCACGGTTCGCCTGCTCGACGCACTGGCGGCAGAGCCCGACCCGGAGCGGCGCTACCCGAAGCGGCGCATCGCGGTGCTGGTCGGCGACGCCGACACGGCGAGGGTGGACGACCTCATCTTCCGCATGGGTCAGCGCCACGTCGGCGCCTGCATCCGCGACCTTTCGCTGTCACCGGCCCTCAACGGCGCTACCCGTGACGAGGCCAAGGCCGGGTTCGTCGAGGCCTTCTGGTCCTTCTGCCGTAACACGCTGATCCGCACCCGTCGCGGCAAGCGGGCGATCGCGGCCGCCGGCGGCGGCATCTCCGGCATCTACTACGAGCTCGGGGTGCTCAAGTGCCTGGACGACGCCACCGACCTCGACATCCGCGATCTCGACCTGTTCTTCGGCATCTCCGGCGGCGCGGTGGTGACCTCGTGCCTGGCCAACGGCCTGCCGATCGACGAGATCATCAAGAAGGTGGGCGCCCTCGACCCGGGCTGGGATTACGAGCTGAAGCTCGGGCTGCGCCACCTCAACGTGACCGAGGTGCCACGCCGGCTACTGCTCGCCCAGCGCGAACTCCTGAAGTCACTGAGCCGCATCGCCCGACGCGAGGAGGAGCTCAGCTTCGCCTCGCTGTTCGGAGTGTACGCGGTGGTCCTGGGGCCGCTGTTCGACAACGCCGAGTTCGAGCGCGTGCTGCACGAGCTGTTCACCCAGAAGGGCCGCAGCGACGACTTCCGCGACCTCGGCGGCCGTCTGTACGTCGGCGCCACCGACCAGGACCGCCGCGAGCACGTGCTCTTCGGCACGCCGGGCCTCGACGACATGCCGATCAGCAGGGCGGTCCGGGCCTCCTGCGCCATGCACCCGTTCTTCCCCGCGGTCGAGATCAACGGCCGCTGGTACACCGACGGCATCGTCACCAAGACCTCGAACTTCAAGGCGGCGATCGAGCGCGGCGCCGACCTGGTGTTCGTGATCGACCCGTTCGTGCCGATGATCTCCGACCGGCCCGGCTACAACGCCCGCCACGGCAACATGTGGATCCTGCAGCAGGACACCAAGACCATGGCCTTCACCCGCTTCGCCCAGGCCCGGGACGAGGTGATGCGGCGCAACCCCCACGTGAACCTCTACACCTTCCTGCCGTCAAACCGCATGCGGCACATGATGTCCGACCAGAACCCCTTCTTGGCGAGGAACTTCCACCCGATCGTCTGCGCCGCCTACCGGAGCACCGCGCGGCGCCTCCGGCAGCTGGAGTACAAGATGGCGGGCGAGCTCGCCGCACACGGCATCCGGCTCGACCTCGAGCCGGTCGAGCGCAAGGTCGAGATCCTCCGCCGGCTCGAGAAGCCGGACGTGGAGGTGCTGGTCGACGAGCGCTCGAGGGGCGCCGCCCACGTCGCCTGAGCATCGGCAGGGCCAGCCTCAAGCGAAACGGCACCGCTCACCGCGGTTCACGGCGGTGAGGCAGGGGCGTCCGTTGCGCCCTTGACGGCGTCCGGTCGAGAGCATATGGTCGATTCGATGCCGCGACCACCACGCCCGCGCAGGATCAGCTGCGAGCTCGAGGGCCGTGGATTCAAGCCCACCGGGGTGCCGGCGCGACAGCTCGAGCGGGTCGAGCTGGGGCTCGACGAGCTCGAGGCCCTCCGTCTGGCCGACCTCGAGGGGCTGTACCACGAAGCCGCCGCGGAGCGCATGGGCGTGTCGCGGCCGACCTTCGGACGGATCCTGCAGCGGGCCCGGGCGGCGGTCGCCGAGGCGGTGGTCGAGGGCAAGCTGCTGGTGATCGGCGAGGCGCCGGTGGTGACCACCCCGGACGAGCCGGCGCCGTGCCCGGTGCACGGCGGCGGACGGCGCCGCGGCCGCGGCTGCCGCTGCCCGGACGACGAGCCCTCCGAAGGAGGTGGAGCGTGAGCGTCTACCACGAGATGGACCGGAAGCAACTGCTCGT
>CAZKKP010000512.1:0-3123 GCA_964553295.1 uncultured Thermoanaerobaculia bacterium
GCAGAACGCCTGGAGCACCTTCTCGCCGCCGCGCATCCCGGTCAGCCAGTCGTGCACCAGCGCAACCCTCACGGCCGCTCCTCCCCCGCAGCGAGCCGGTAGGCGGCCACGGTCTGCTCGACCATCGTCCCCCAGGTCATCTTCTCGGCGCGCCGACGGCCCGCCTCGACCATCCGACGACGCAGCGGGTCGTCGACCAGCACCCTTTCGAGCGCCGCTGCGACCTCCTCGAGGTCGAGCGGGTTGACCAGCCGCGCCGCCCCCTCGCCGAGCTCACGCATGGCGCCGAGGTTGGAGGTGATCACCGGCAGGCCCGCGCCCATCGCCTCGAGGATGGGCAGACCGAACCCTTCGTACAGGGAGACGTGCAGCAGCACGGCGGCCATATGGTACACCGCCTGGAGGTCCGCCCCGGGCACCCGGCCGAGGCAGCGCACCCGATCCCCGAGACCAAGTCGGGCCGCCCGCTCGCGGAGCCGGTCTCCGGCCCCGACCAGCACCAGCTGTCCGGGAATGCGGTGCCGCCGCACCGCGTGGTGGTAGGCCCTCAATACGAAGTCCAGGTTCTTGTGGGGCTTGTCGTTGCCCACCACGAGCACGAGCGGGGGTCGGAGCCGGTAGCGCTCCTTCAACGCCTCGAGGCGGTCGGTCGGCGGTCGCACGCCGAACTCGCGGTCCACCCCCTCGGGGACGACCTTGAGCCGCCGCGGGTCGGCGCCGAACAGCTTGACCAGGTCGCGGCGCGAGGCCCGCGACGGAGTGATGACGCAGCGCGCCCTCCTGAGTGCCGAGCGCAGCACCACACGCAGGTAGCTCAGAGCCCACATCGGACGGCGCGACGGCGGATAGTAGAGGTGGATGACGTCGTGAACGGTGACCACGAAGCGGCATGGCATGACCATGGGCACGGTGTAGTGCGGAAGGTGCACCAGGTCCAGCCGCTCGCGGGCGAGCAGCGCCGGCAACCGGACCTGCTCGGCCAGCGAGTAACCGGCGGCGCCGCAGGTGAGCAGTCTTGCCCCCGGGGTCAGCTCGTGCAGCCGATCCTCATGGCCGGCGCGGGCGATCACCGTCAGGCTCAGCTCCGGCGAGGCCGCGAGGCCCGCGAGCAGGTGGCTGAGATAGGTCCCGATCCCGTAGTCGGTCAGCTTTCGGGCGTCCACCGCCAGTCGCATCGACACTCCCGCATTGTAGGCGGACCTCCTCGCCGCGGACAGCGCCGCCAGCGGACCCCGCCCCGCGACCCCGAGATGAACCTATACTGGCCGTCGATGGCTCGACCTCGGCTCCGGCGGGCCGACCGACGATGCGAACCGCGATCGTGATCCCGTCGCTCGGCGGGCCGACTCTGGCCGGCTGCCTGGAGGCTGTCCGAGCGCTCGCCCCGCCGGCGGACCGCGTCGTGCTGGTGCTCTCCGGGCCGGCTGCCGAGGGGCCACGGCCGGTCGGAGTCGAGGTGGTGGCGAGCCGCCGGCGGCTGGGCTTCGCCGTCGCCGTAAATGCCGGTATCGCAGCGCTGGAGGCCGGCGTCGACGGGGTCGCCCTGCTCAACGACGACGCCGTGCCGGCGCCGCAGTGGCTGGGCGAGCTGGTCCGTGCCCTGGTCGAGGACCGGCGCTTCGCCGCGGTCCAGGGTACCGTCACCGACGGTGGCGGGGAGAAGGTCGACGGTCGGGGAATCGCGCTGGACCGCTGGTGGTTGCCGGTGCAGGTCGACCGCGGCCTCGCCGCGGCGCCCGAGCCCGAGTCGCCGGCGGCACGGCTCGCGGTGTCGGCGACCGCCGCCCTGTACCGTCGCGATGCCCTCGTGGCGGCCTGCCTCCCGGGCGGTGCGGTCCTCGACCCGCTCTTCGGCGCCTACCACGAGGATCTCGACCTCGGCCTGCGCCTCGGTCGTCTGGGCCTTCGCTCCGGCTGGTGGCCGGCGGCCCACTGCCGACACCTCGGCTCGGCCTCCGGGGCGCGCCTGCGCTGGCGCCATCCGTGGTGGATCCTCGCCAACCGCTGGCGGGCACTGGCCGGCAACCTGACCGCCGCCGCCGCCGGGCGAGCGCTGCCGGCCGCCCTGCGCGGCGAGCTGCGGGCGGTGCGCACCCTGGCGCGCCGCAACCCGCGGGCTCTGCTCGTGGCGCCGTGGGTCTGGGCGGTGTTGCCCGGGCTCGTTGCGCAGAGCCTGCGGCGTTCGACCCCGGGACCTCGCCTGTCGCGCCTGGAGGCGGCGTCGTGAGGGTTTGGCTCCTCACCGACGACCGACTCGGCGCCGCGATGGCCGGCTCGGGCCTGCGCGCCTGGGAGCTCGGACGGGCCCTCGCCGCCTGCGGCCACGAGGTCCGGATCGCCGCGACGGCCGGCTCGGCGGCCCCCGACGGCGGCGGCCCGGAGGTGGTCGACCGGGTCGTCTGGCGACATGCCGACGCGGTCATCTCCCCTGCCTGGTGCCTGCCGCCGCGCGCTCTGCTCGGCCGGCACCGCCTGGTGGTCGACGGTACGACGCCCCTGCTGGCCGAGCTGGCGGCGATGCCCGGAAGCGACGAGGTCCGGCGGCGGCGGCGCACGGCCGCCGCCCGGGTGCCGTTGGCCTCGGCCCGGGCCGACGCGGTCCTGGTGGCCGGACCCGCCCAGGAGGCGTGGTGGCGCGACCGCCTGCGGGGTCGGCGGGCGCCGCTGCTCCAGCTTCCCTTCGGCCTGCCCGACGACGACCCGCCAGAGGCCCGCGCCGAGATTCCCGGGGTGCCCGCGACGTGGTCGGTGGTGCTGTGGTGGGGCGGGGTCTGGCCGTGGCTCGACCTGGAGACCCTCCTCGCCGCCCGCGTCCGCCTCGGTGCACGCCCGGTGAGCCTGGTGGTACCCACCGCGCCGCGCCCGGGTGCGGGCGGCGGCTGGAGCTCGTCGCGGCTCCTGGAGGCGGCGGCCCACCACGGCCTGGCGCCGCCACAGGTCGTGCCCCTGGAGCGCTGGATCCCCTACCGTGAGCGTGCCGCGGTGCTCCGGCGGGCAGCCGTCGTGGCGGTCCTCCACCACCCCGGCGAGGAGGCCGAGCTGTCCTTCCGCACCCGCGCCCTCGACGCCGTCAGGAGCGGCGTGCCGCTGCTGCTCAGCGAGGGTGGAGCGGTCGCCGCAGAA
>CAZKKP010000513.1:0-3117 GCA_964553295.1 uncultured Thermoanaerobaculia bacterium
GCTCGACCTCGAGATGGGCCGCCTCGAGCAGCGAGGCGATCCGGTCGAGTTCCTCGGCGCGCATGAGGCGGATCTCCGTGAGATCGTCACCGGCCTGGCGCAGAGCCGCAGACCAGGCCGCGACCGCGCGGTCGCGGCGAGCGAGGGAGCCCCCGTCGGCGCGCGCCGCAGCCTCTGCGCTCTCGGCGATCCGGGCGAGCTCCTCGAGCTGCGCGGCCCGCTCCGGGTCGACCGCCCGGGCCTCGGTGATCGCCTTCGTCACCGCCTGTCGCCACGGCTGCGACTCGATCGCCGGGGCGCCCCGGACACAGCCCCAGCTCCCGGCGAGGACGGCCAGGATCACAAGGAAAGGCCGGCGGCAGAGGCCTGCCGCCGGCCGGGAGTCAGGGCCCGCGGTCAGCACCCGAGCTTCGTGCGAGCGCCGGTGAGATCCGTCGCGAGGGCGGAGACCTCGGTCTCGAGGGCACCGGCCATCTCGATCGCCGCCATGAAGCGGGCCGAGTCGATCTCAGCCTGCACCGCGCCGAGCTGGGCGCGGAGGGCCTCGGTGCGGCCGTTGAGCAGCTCGAGGTCCTGGGCAAAGCCCTTGGGCTTGCGCCGGCAGGTGGTGAGCGCCGCGAGGTCGGCGTCGACTGCGGTGAGGCTCTCGCCGATCGCGGCGACGGCCGCCTCGGCATCGGCCTTGACCCGGGCGCGACCGGCGGCTGCCGCCTGCTCGGCGGCCGCGGCGGCCTCGTTCGCCGCCTGGAGCAGCTCCAGGGCATGGTCGTAGGAGCGCACCAGGGCAAACTTCTGCCCCTGGGCGTCGATCTCGGCGGCCGCAGCGCGCTGTGCTTCGCGGGCCTGCTCGAGCTCGTCGGCGGCGTAGGTCGCCGCCTCGGCGGACTCGGCGCGGGTCAGGGCCGCAGCCACACCCTCGACCTCCACCTGGGGCGGCTTCGCGCAGGCCGTCAGCGACAGGGCCGCGGCCAGCACCACCATCGTCGTCATCCACGCACACTTCCGACTCATCGTCCGGTCTCCTTTCGAGGGTCCCCCCTCCAGACTCCTTCGTCGTTCCCCCGGGAGCGACGGCTCGCTCGAGCCGCCTCCCTGCTGCGGCTCCCTGCAACCTCCACGCCAGACCACGGGTCCGCTCGAGGGACAGAGCCGTCGCCTATTTCGGATCGCGATTCCCGGATCTCCAGGATCTCGGAGATTCACACTCCGATTCATCTCAAGTAGAATGTAGATCAACTCTCGTCCCGCCGCAAGGAGCGCGCTCGTCGCGTAGGATCCCGACATGGCGCCTCCGCGGGTCTCGGTCCTGTTGCCGGTGCGCGACGCCCGGCCCTGGCTCGAGGCGGCCCTGGACAGCCTCGCCCGGCAGACCCTGGCCGAGCACGAGGTCGTCGCCGTCGACGACGGCTCGGTGGACGGGTCCGGCGAGATGCTGCTCGCTCGAGCCGCGGTGGATGCCCGGATCCGGGTGCTGTGCCAGCCGGCCCGCGGCCTGGTGGCGGCTCTCCAGACCGGTCTCGCGGCCTGCGCCGCGCCCCTGGTCGCCCGCATGGATGCCGACGACGTGAGCCATCCCCGACGCCTCGAGCTGCAGCTCAGGCGCCTCGAGGAGAGTCCGCGGGTCGGGGTGGTCACCTGCGGCGTGACACTGTTTCCGACCAGCGGCGCGGCCGAGGGCTTCCAGCTCTACGTGCGCTGGCTGAACTCCCTCCGCGGCCACTCGGACATGGCCCGCGAGCGCTTCGTCGAGGCGCCGGTGGTGCACCCGTCGGCGGTCGTGCGCACCGCGGTGCTGCGGGAGGCCGGCGGCTGGCGCGATGTCGGCTGGCCGGAGGACTACGACCTCTGGCTGCGCCTCCTCGAGGCTGGGGTCCGATTCGCCCGGGTCGACCGGCCGCTGCTCGCCTGGCGCGACCGCCCCGACCGCCTGACCCGGACCGACGCCCGCTACGCGAAGCGCGGCTTCCTCGCCTGCAAGGCGCACTTCCTGGCTCGCGGCCCGCTGGCCGGTCGCCGCGCGCTGATCTGGGGCGCCGGTCCGACCGGACGCGAGCTCGCCCGCCGCCTGCTCGCGGAGAGGGTCAGGCTCGAATCGTTCGTCGACGTCGACCGGCGCCTCGAGGGCCGGATCGTGCGCGGCGTCCCGGTGATCGGCCCCGGCAAGCTCGGGGAACGGCTATCGGACGACGTCGTCGTGCTCGCCGCAGTCGCGGCGCGCGGCGCCCGCGCCCTGATCCGTGATCGGCTGGAAGCCCTCGGCCTCGTCGAGGGCGAGAGCTATTGGTGCGTCGCCTGAGACGGTTCACTCCCCCCCGTGGTGCTCGGGGAAGTGCTCGACCTTGACCTCGAGGTGCCCGGCGAGCTCCTTGAGCTCGCGCGTCAGGGTGCGGCCGATGACCAGGCGCTGGACCTGGTTGGTGCCCTCGTAGATCTGGGTGATCTTGGCGTCGCGCATGTACTTCTCGATCGGGTAGTCCTTGCAGTAGCCGTAGCCGCCGAACAGCTGCACCGCGTCGGTGGTCACCTTCATCGCGGTGTCGGTGGCGAAGACCTTGGCCATGGCTGCGATCTTGTTGACGTTGGCGGCGCCGGAGTCGATCACCCGGGCGGCGGTGTAGACCAGCTGCCGGGCGGCCTCGATCTGGGTCGCCATGTCGGCGAGCATGAACTGGATCGCCTGGTGGGACATCACCGTCTGGCCGAACTGCCGTCGCTCCGAGGTGTAGCGCAGCGCCCACTCGAAGGCGCCCTGGGCCAGGCCGAGGGCCTGGGCCGCGACTCCGGGCCGGGCGCGGTCGAGGGTCATCATGGCGTTCTTGAAACCGCCGCCCTCCTTGCCGCCGACGAGCTGAGAGGCCGGCACCCGGCAGTCGTGGAACTCGAGCTCGTTGACCGGCACGGTGCGGATGCCCAGGGTGTCCTCGCGCTTGCCGACCACGAAACCGGGGGTCTCGCGGTCGACGAGGAAGGCGGAGATGCCGCGCATCCCCCTGCTCGGATCGGTGAGCGCGTAGACCGTGAACACCGAGGCAACGCCGCCGTTGGTGTTCCACTTCTTGTGGCCGTTGACGACCCAGTTGCCGTCCTCGCGGCGCTCGGCGCGACAGCTCCTGCCGC
>CAZKKP010000514.1:0-246 GCA_964553295.1 uncultured Thermoanaerobaculia bacterium
TCCTCGACGAGCGTCAGCTCCCAGGGGCGGCCGAAGGGATCTTCGGGCGGGCTCAGGTCGATGCTGAAGGTGACGGGCCTGTCGAGCACGAGACGGTGCATGAGTGCGGTCTCGGCGTTCTCGTACACATCCACCGGGAACACTCTGGACTGGGCATAGCCGGGTTGGTCCGCGGTCAGCAGGTAGCGCCCCGGGGGCACCCCGGTGAGGTGGAAGAACCCGCGCGAGTCCGGGATGGCGGCGAGG
>CAZKKP010000514.1:256-3116 GCA_964553295.1 uncultured Thermoanaerobaculia bacterium
TCGGCGTGTGCGAGGGCCCCGGCCTGGGGTACGAGCTGAATCGTGCAGGTGCGATCCACGCCGGGGCCTTCGGACGTTGCCACGACGCCGACGACCGAGGCGCCGCGCTTGAGCTTCAGCGGCCCGAGGTCCACCTTGCCGCCGGCCTCGACCGCGACACCCCAGAAGAAGGTCGAGACGAAGCTCTTGGCTCGGGCCCGGAGGTCCCAGACGCCGTGGGGAAGGTCGCACGAGAAACGCCCCTGCTCGATCGCGCACTCCACCTCGTCGCCGGCGCTCGGGTTGGAGGACAGCGGTGAGAAGCGAAGGGTGATCGCCCTGGGTGGCTCGTCTCCGGGGTCGTGTGACACCAATCCTGTCACCTTGCCCGTCCGGAGCAGCCGCAGCGACACCTGGGCGCCCGACTCCGGCACGAAGAGGCTCTCCGGGCGGGACCAGAAGCCGTCGGCACTCGCGCCGACGCTCCACACGACCCCGGGGGGGACGTCAGCCAGGGCGTCGCTGTTCACGGGAACCGTCAGGTGTCGAACCTGGCCCTCGGCGGCGGCGCGCAGGGTGACATCGGCCTGGAGCCCGTCCCCGTCAACCCCCTCGGCGACGACCTCGATGAGAAGGTCGGCCGCGGGGAGCACCCCCACGGCCAGGACCGCGATCACCACGGCGGCTGCGATCGTTCGCATGAGCTCAGCCCGAGACGACGATGACCAGGCCGCAGCCTCCCCCGAACAGGACGCACCCGGCGTCGCCGTCGACGCCCTCGCAGGCACACGGAGAGCCGCTGTTCATGAGGCAGAAGCACCCGAGGAAGAACTGACAGTAGTTGCAGACACACCCACCCGAGCAGTACGAGCCACCGCCGCCTCCTCCGTGATAGGCAGCCTCGACGGTGGAATCCGGGGTGGGGGCCAGGAGGACGACCATCGTGAGAACGAGAACGAGAACCGCAGAACGCTTCATCGCAAACCTCCGGGGTTCAGCTTCGAATCTCAGTGATCATGACAGTTGCGCCCACACGGGCCACCGGGTGCGCGCGACGAAAATACCTTTGTGATGTCTCTGGACGCCCTGGTGTTTCGTTGCCCCCTTTCTTCAGTCGGTGCGAAGAGTCGGATCCCTCGCCACAGCTCGTTCGGATTTCCGCGACTCGTTCCCGCGCATCGACTCGAACTCTCAGCAAGCCGCGTGCCATGCGGTCACGACCTGGTCGCTGGCGGTGAGCGGTTCAGAAAGGAGAACGGTGCCTGGCCCAACGACTTTTGCATTTCTTGAAAACTGCGGCCCTCTCAGCCCCTCAAAGGCGAGATTTGCAGAAGTTGGTGGGCCTGGCACGGATCCCGCTCGGTGTGCCAGGAGGTCGTGTACCGGTCGCCAATGGGGCTGACTCGGCAACTCTCTGTCCTTCAGTAACTCCAGCTACGCCCTCGTGGTGCAGCGGAACCACGGATGGTCGCCGGGACGTCGCTCCGCCCGCGTCGCCCGACGTCGCCTGACGTCGGGGCCCGCACCGTGGTGGGGATCCCGTCGTCGTCGCCGGACACACCGCCTCGTCCACTGCCGGCGCGTCCTGTCAGACACTCCAGACGTCCCAGCGTTGCTTGACCGTTCACAGCTGCCGCTCGGCGGCGACCTCCGGCAGTGTTTCACAGGGAAGACTCAGGGAAAGCCACTCGCCCCGACATGACGGAGCTCGGGCCTCTCCTCTGCGCCCCTCTGCGCCCTCTGCGGTGAGAACCGGAAGACGGCGTGGACGCCCCGGGACCGCCACGCCCGTGGCGGCCGCCACGATGCTCGGCGCCTCTCAGTCGGACAGGGTGTGCACCTGCTCGTCGGGCTCGACGGCTTCGATCTCGGACATGTCCCGGAGGCGGGCGAGGGCCTCGTCGCTGACGGTGGCGGTGAGGATGCCGTGGCGGGCGAAGCGGCGCAGCTTCGCCTCGTCGACGTCGGCCAGCTCCCTGACGGCGTCGAGCACACGGCGCGAGGCGTCCTCGTCCTGCAGCGCCTCTCGCCGGATCGTGATGTGGACCTTCATCGTCGCGTGCTCCCGAGCACCAATATAGGACCCCGGCAACGCCGGGGGTACCGGCCTCGACATGGTCAACAGGCGCCATGCCCTCGCCATGCCCGGAAGCGCCGGTGAGTCGGGGCTCGCGGCTCAGGGGGCCTGGACGAGACCGACGCCGAAGGCGGCGGGGTCTCCCAGCGGCCGCGCAGTCCGCACCAGCTCGTCCCACCGCATGCGGCCGCGGAGGCCGGACTCGGCGCCCATGATGTCAGTGGAACCCGGGGCCGAGCTGGTCGCGTGGGAGCAGAGGAGCGCGGCAGGCGGAGGCGGATCACGCGAGCGGTGCGCCACGGCTCTGGTGCGACCGGACGTTCTGTGCCTTCCACTTCAGCCCGGGATGATCGCGGAGAATCACCCGCAGGCGAGGGTCGTCGGTGAGGAGCTCTGGAATGATCTCGCCGCGCTGGTTGAGCGCTTGGAGAAACGCCATCTCATGATCGCGGAGAGGCAGGACCCTTGTCATCGAGTGCCGACAGTCCGCGACCAGCTGACGAGTCCAACTCTCGAGGGACGCCGTCGTGGGCGCCAGGTCGGCTCTCAGCATCGGAACGAGCTGACGGGACACGTCGACGGGGTCGCCGGTCACGTCGTCGACCGAGACCCTGGTCCAGTCGCGGCGGTTGATTCCACCGTACACGACGAAGCCGAGACGGAGGCGCTCGTCGTCGAGAGCTACCGAACCAAGGAGGAAGTGCGCGTCGAAGAGATCCCGGCTCGCAGCTCGACTACAGAGCGCTGCCAGCTCGCCCGCCGCCAGCTCGTGGACGTCGAGTACGGAAACCCTGCGCGCAACCA
>CAZKKP010000515.1:0-3111 GCA_964553295.1 uncultured Thermoanaerobaculia bacterium
CCGCGGCGGTCTCGGTCGCCGAGCGGGGGAAGGCGACCGCCGCCGGCTCCACCTGATACAGCGAGGCGTCAGTGGCATACAGGCGCCGCGTCAGGGGATCGCTCGCCAGCTCGCAGCCGGTGGCCGCGACCTCGCGGAGGGCCGCCGGCAAGCGCGGGCGCCAGTCCTGGTGCACCGGCCGATTGTACCCGCCGCCGTACAATGACGGCGATGCGCTTCTCCCGCCGCGTCCCTGGCGACCTCCGACCGAGCCGTCTGGCGGCCGCGCGGGAGCGAGCCGGCCCCCCGCCATTCGACCTCACGGTGAGCGACCCGACGCGCTGCGGGCTGCCCTACCCGTCGGCTCTCTTCAAGCTGCCCACCGACGACCGGGTGCGCCGCTACCGGCCCGAGCCGCGGGGCCCCGAGGAGGCTCGCCGCGCCGTCGCCCGCTGGCTCGCCCGCTACCGGCCGGCGCCGGATGCCGAGCGGCTGGTGCTCACCGCCTCGACGTCGGAGGCCTACGGCTTCCTCTTTCGACTGCTGCTCGATCCCGGCGACACGGTGCTGGTCCCGGTCCCCTCCTACCCGCTGTTCGACCAGCTCGCCCGCCTCGACGGCGTCCGCACCGCGCCTTTGACCCTGGACGCCGAGGCCCGCTGGCGACTCGAGCCCGGGGCCCTCGCCGCGGCGCCGGCCTCGACCCGGGCAGTGGTCGTGGTCCACCCCAACAACCCGACCGGTCACCTCCTCGACCCCGAGGACCACCTGCTGCTGGTCGACTGGTGCCGAGACCGCGGCGCCGCCCTCATCGCCGACGAGGTCTTCCTGCCCTACCCGCTGAAGAGCGAGACCTCGCCCGCGAGCCTTGCCGGCAGCGGCTGCCTCACCTTCACCCTGGGCGGCCTGTCCAAGTGCGTCGGCCTGCCCCAGCTCAAGCTCGCCTGGATCGCGGTCGACGGACCCGAGGCGGACTGCCTGGCGGCCCTCGAGCGCCTCGACTGGGTGGCTGACGCCTACCTGTCGGTGAGCGCGCCGGTCGCCGCGGCCGCCGCCACCCTGCTCGAGCGGGGGGAGGTCGTGCACCGGGCGATCCTGCAACGCTGCCGGAGGAACCTCGCGACCCTCGCGGCCGCCGTCGCCCGGCTGCCCGCCCTCGAGCTGGCGCCGCCCGACGGCGGCTGGAGCGCCGTGCTCCGAGTTCCCAACGTGCTCGGCGAGGAGGAGCTCGTGCTCGAGCTGCTCGCCGCCGGCGTCGGGGTCCATCCGGGCTACCTCTTCGACTTCCCTTCCGACGGCTGGCTGGTGCTCGGCCTGCTCGCCCCCGAGCAGGTGCACGCGGCCGGCGTGGCGAGGCTCGTCGAGGTCGTCGCCAAGCTCGTCGGTTGACGCGCCAGGACGCCGCGCCCGAACTCTGCTCCGGCGGTCGAGGGATCGCTCCCCGGTGAGGGATCCGCGTCAGTCGAGGGCGAGCAGCGGCTCGATCAGCCGGCGGACCTCGTCGCCGGACATCTCGCGTTTCATCATCAGCGCCAGGGCGAGCACCTCGACCGCGGTCCAGTGGCGGTCGAGCACCGTCTCGGCGTGCTCGCAGACCTCCTGGAGCAGCGGCAGCACCCGCTCGCAGCGGTGAACGAGCTGGAGGGCCAGCGCCACCGCCCGGTCGAGCTCCGGGGTTGCGGAGGCGCCCAGCTCCGGCCCGCCGACCATGTGCTCCGCGACCATGCCGGCGCACAGGCAGAGCAGCGCCCGCTCGAGGTGGACGGTGGGCAGCGCCGGGTCCGCCGCCCCGTCGTCACCCGACGGGTGCGGTCGCAGCGAGGACACGCTGCCCCAGCCGTCGTCGTCACCGAGGATCTCGACCCGGGTCAGGCGCTCGCCGCAGAGCTGCGCCATCACCGCGTGCCCCGCCTCGTGGAAGGCGGTGAGCAGCAGGTCGCGACGGACGGCGGAGTCGACGAGGGCGTCCATGTTCAGGGCTCCAGTGGTGTGCCGCGATGCGGCACTCACCCCTCATGATGGGCCATGGAAGTCGTCTTGTCGAGTGATCCATGCCGCATTGCGGCGTGATGTCGTATACTCGCCGCAGTGTCAGCCGACCCGACGAGTCGTTCCCGCCGCCTCGGCGGCTGGGGCTTCGAGGGCGAGTCCCTGCCCCCCTCCGAGGAGCTGCTGCGCTGGCTCGAGAGCCGCCTCGGGCCGCCGCAGACCGAGATCTCGGCGACGGTACCCCGGGTCGAGCACCCGGCGGCAGAGCTGCCGCGGCTGCCCGCCGAGACCTCGAGCGACCTCCGCGACCGGCTCGCCCACGCCCGCGGTCAGGGTCTGGCCGACGTTCTCCGACTGCGCACCGGCCAGGTGCCGGCCCTGCCCGACGCGGTCGTGCGACCAGCTGACGCCGGCGAGGTCGCGGCGGTGCTGTCGCGCTGCGACCGGGCCAGCGTGCGCGTCATCCCCTGGGGCGGCGGCACCTCGGTGACCGGCGGCGTCAACGTGCTCGCCGGCGACGGCCCGGTGGTCACCCTCGACCTCGGGCGACTGGCCGGGCTGGAGGCCCTCGACGAGGTGTCGGCCCTTGCCACCTTCGGCCCGGGCGCCGCCGGGCCGGCGGTCGAGGCCGCCCTCGCCCGGCACGGCCTGACCCTCGGCCACTTCCCCCAGTCCTGGGAGCTCGCCACGGTGGGCGGCTGGGTCGCGACCCGGAGCTCGGGTCAGGAGTCGCTAGGCTACGGCCGCATCGAGGACCTGGTCGCCGGCCTCGAGCTGGTGGCGCCGGCCGGACGCCTCGAGCTGCCCGCCCGGCCGGCGTCGGCGGCCGGGCCCGACCTCCGGCAGCTGGTGATGGGCAGCGAGGGGCGGCTCGGGGTGATCACCCGGGTCACGCTGCGGGTGCGGCCACGCCCGCCCTGCCGCCGGGTCGAGGCGGCGCTGCTGCCCGACCTCGACCGCGGTCTCGAGGCCTGCCGCGAGATCCTCCGTGAACGAGTGCCGTTGACCATGCTGCGCCTTTCCGACCCCGCGGAGACCCAGGTTGCCCTCGCCATCGGGCTCGCCCACCGTCGCGGCGCCGGCCTGATGCGCCGCTATCTCGAGCTGCGCGGGATCGGCGACGGCGCCTGCCTGATGCTGCTC
>CAZKKP010000516.1:0-3103 GCA_964553295.1 uncultured Thermoanaerobaculia bacterium
CGCGCCGCCTGGGCGGCCGGCGCGGTCTCGGTGGCGGTCGCGCTGGCGGTGGCGATCATGACCATGGTGACCTCGTTCCGCGGCACCGTCGAGCGTTGGACCTCAGACGGTATGCGCGCCGACGTCTGGGTTCGGCCGCTGGCGATGGAGCGCGGCGTGCCCTCGGGCGAGCTCGACCCGGAGATCGTCGGGCTGGCGGTTGAGCTGTTCGGCGCCGACGCGGTCGACCCCTTCTACTCGATCGACCTCGAGTACCGCGGCCGGCCGGTCACACTGGGCGCCGCCGCCTTCGACGTCGTCGCCCGGCACGGCAGCGTGTCCTTCCCGGGGCGCGACTCGCGCGAGGTCTTCGCCGAGGCCTTTGCCCGCCGGGGGGCGGTGGTCAACGAGCCGTTCGCCACCCGTTTCGGGGTGGCGGAAGGGGACGTGGTCACCCTCGAGCTTCCCGGCGGGCCGCTCACCTGGGAGGTCGTCGGGGTGTTCTCCGACTTCTCGCGCTCGCACGGGCTGGTGGTGGTCGACCGGGCGGGCTTCCTCGCGCGCTTCCCCGGCCGCGGCCCCCTCGACATGGCGCTCTTCCTGCCCGACGACGCCGACCCCATCGCGGCCCGCGACCGCCTGCTCGAGGCGGTCCGCGGCCGGTGGCTGATCGAGGCATTCTCCAACCGCGAGCTCAAGACCGAGGTCCTGGCCGCCTTCGACCGCACCTTCGCCATTACCACCGCCCTGTCGGTGGTCGCGGCGGTGGTGGCGGTGGTCGCCATCGCGACGGTGCTCCTGACCCTGGTCGGCGAGCGCCGGCGCGAGCTCGCCACGGTACGCGCGGTCGGCGGCTCGCGCCGCCAGCTCGGCGCCATGGTCATCGCCGAGGCGGGCCTGCTCGGGGTCGCCGCGACCGCTGCCGGCGTCGCCGCCGGGCTCGTGGTCGGAGTGATCCTGGTGCGCGTCGTCAACCTGCAGAGCTTCGGCTGGCGCCTCGATCTCACGCTGCCGTGGGCGGACGTCGCCGTGCTCGCCGGCTGGGTCGCCGCCGCCTGCCTCGCCGCCGGCATCGCCGCCGCTGCCGCCGCCCTGCGCCTGGATCCCGCGACCGTCCTGAGGGAGGAGCGATGAGAGGGCGAGGGGCGCAGGGCGCAGGGCGCAGGGCGCAGGGGACGAGCCGCTCAGGGTCCTCGCTGCTCGTGGCCCTGCCGGGTCTCCTGTTGGTGTCCGCCCTCGGACTCGCCGCCGAGTGGGGCCGCGTCGAGGGGCCGCCGGCGTTGGAGCTCCCTCGGGATCACGGGGCGCATCCCGAGGTGCGGACGGAGTGGTGGTACCTGACCGCGAATCTGACCGGTGACGACGGCCGCCGCTACGGCGTCCAGGTGACCTTCTTCCGCCAGGGCCTGGACCCGTCGCCGCCGGCGCCCGGCGACTCCCCGCTGCGGGCGCGACAGGTGCTGGCGGCGCACGTCGCGGTGGCCGAGGTCGACGGTGGAGGCTTCCGCCACGCCCAGAGGCTGCGCCGGGCCGATGGCGGCTTCGCCGGCTTCTCGACCGCGGACCTGCGGGTCTTCGTGGGCGACTGGCTGCTCGAGCGTGCCCCCGGGGACGTCGTCACGGCCCGGGCCGGGGATCGGGCGGCGGGTCTAGGGCTCGCGCTCGAGTATCGGCCCACGAAACCGCTGGTGCTCCAGGGCGAGGGAGGGTGGTCGCGGAAGGGTCCGGCGCCGGGCAATGCCTCGGCCTATGTCAGCTGGACCCGACTCGACGTGTCGGGCGTTCTCGAGCTCGACGGTCGCGAGGTCCGGGTGGCCGGCGAGGGCTGGTTCGACCACGAGTGGGGTACCTCACAGCTCGGCGAGGGCGTCGTCGGCTGGGACTGGTTCAGCCTGCGGCTGGAGGACGGGCGCGAGCTCATGGTCTACCGGCTGCGCCGGGCCGACGGCCGGCCGGATGCCTTCTCGTCCGGCGCCCTGGTGCGAGCCGACGGGACCACTCGCCGACTCCGGTTCGAGGATGTCGGCCTCCAGTCCACGGGGAGCTGGACCAGCCCCGCGACCGGCGCCACCTACCCCTCCGGCTGGCGGATCGAGGTCCCCGACGAGGGCCTCCGCCTCGCCGTCGCGCCGCTGCTCGAGGCGGCCGAGCTCGACGCTCGCGCCTCCACCGGCACCGTCTACTGGGAGGGCCCCGTGGCGGTGACCGGCTCGCACGCCGGCGAGGGCTACGCCGAGCTGACCGGTTACGCCACCTCCCTCGCCGACCGCTTCTGAAGCCGCCCGCCGCCCGCCGGTCGGGGTGAGGAGTGAGGTGTGAGGTGTGAGGAGTGAGGAGATAGGGCCGAGGCGCCGGGGTGGCGGCAGTCGATCTCGATCCGCCTCTGACATCCGGATCCCGAGCCGCCCGCCGCCCGCCGTTGTTGGTCAGCCTGTCCCGGTGTGCGCCTGTCGGACGAGAGGAGACGAAGGAGAGCCCCGGGGTATGCCCGGGGCGGGAAGGAGGAGGTGTCGGTCGTTGACGACCGGCGCGGGCGAGGTAGACCTCCACATCGTAGACGCCGGCCGGAAGCATCGCCGGGGCGGTGGCGAGGTCCGGCACGTTGGTGAGGAAGGGCGCACCGTTGACCCAGATGTCGACCGGCAGGTCGACGTCGAGGCCGAGGACCGTGCCGGAGATGCCCTCAGCCCCGCAGCCTCAGCTCGGCGGCGCGGGCGTGGGCCTCGAGGCCCTCGAGGCGGGCGAGGGCCGCGGCATCCCGCGCCAGGGCTTCGGCGTCGGCGCCGGGAATCAGCCGCATCCAGGTGCGGACGCGGAGGAAGTCGAGGACCGACAGGCCGCCCTTGTAGCGGGCGACGCCGCCGGTGGGCAGAGTGTGGTTGGGACCCGCGCCGTAGTCGCCGAAGACCTCCGCCGAGACCTCGCCGAGGAACAGGCCGCCCCAGTGGCGACAGCGGACGGCGACGGCGTCCGGGTCGGCCGTGAGGATCTCCAGGTGCTCGGGCGCCAGCCGGTCGCACACCGCCACCGCCTCGTCGAGGCTCGAGCAGACCACCGTGCAGCCGTTGTGAAGGGCGGCTTCGGCGGTGGCGCGAGTCGGTAGCGACTCGAGCTGCCGGGCGAG
>CAZKKP010000517.1:0-1114 GCA_964553295.1 uncultured Thermoanaerobaculia bacterium
CTGGGAAGCACCATGGAGATGCGGATCGTGCTGGACGAGGGTGGGCCGCCGGCGGTGCCGACACTGCGCCGGCGGGGGAGGCGTCCGCGACGGCCGCAGCGGGCGCTGACGGCGGTGGTCCACGACGAGAAGTCCCGGGAGCAGCGACCGCTGCTGCTCTACCTCGCCGACGAGCCCGCCGTGGGCACGCGGTTCCGCTACCAGGACCTGGACTGGGAGGTGGTCGAGTACCGCGACGGCTGGCTGGCACGGCTGGTGGTGGACGAGGCGTGACGGACCCGGGACCCTCGCCACTGGACGACCTGGAAGACCTGCTCGAGCTCGGGCCGGACCAGGTGGCGGAGCGCCTGGAGGCGCTGCTGCAGGACCAGCCGGCGCCCTCGGCCGACGACGACGCCGCGGCCCTGCTCGCGGACGCTCTCGAGGGGCACCCGGTGCTCGAGCGGCTGTCGACGGCCACCCTGGCGGCGTTGGCCGACCGGACGGTCGCGCGGCTCGGGCCGGAGGCCGACACGGCCGCCCGGAGGACCGCCTGGGCGTTGCTCGACGCGTTCCGGCGGTCGGTGTTTCTGCGGCGGGTCGCGGCCGCCGGCGAGAGCGAGGCCTGGGCCGGCCGGCTGCTCGCCCTGGTCGACGGCTCGGGCTTCACCTTCTGGCGGCTGTTCGCCCAGCGGGCGGCGGCCTCCGGCGGCCGGCCGCTGTTCAGGGCGCCGGGACCAGGGCGGACACGGACCGTCACCTGGCACCAGGCCGCCGGGCGGGTGGACCTCATCGCGCGCGGGCTCCTCGCCGCCACCCGGGGGGACGGCGAGGCGCGGGTTGCAATCCTGTCGCGCAACCGGCTCGAGATGGCCCTGGTCGACCTCGCCTGCCTGACGAGCGGCGTGGTCAACGTCATGATCCCGGCCACCGCCACCGAGACCGACGTGCTCTACATCCTGGACCACGCCAGGGTCGGCACGCTGCTGGTCGGCGGCCGCGACGAGCTGGCCACGCTCGAGGCGGTGCGCGACCGCGCCCGGTCGCTGCGCCGGGTCTACACCCTCGAGCCGGAGGCGGCGCGCTCCGGGGTCGAGCCGCTGCAGGCGCTGCTCGGCCGGGCGGCGGAGGTCCC
>CAZKKP010000517.1:1124-3098 GCA_964553295.1 uncultured Thermoanaerobaculia bacterium
TCCGGGTCGACGACCTGGCCACCGTGATGTACACCTCGGGCACCACCGGCACGCCCAAGGGCATCATGTTCTCCCACCGGAACATCGTCTTCAAGCGCTTCGCCCGGGCCCTGGCGCTGCCGGAGATCGGCGAGAGCGACGTCTTCGTCAGCTACCTGCCGCTGTTCCACACCTTCGGCCGCTTCCTCGAGATGACCGGCTGCGTCTTCTGGGGCGCCAGCTACTGCTTCGCCGAGAACCCCTCGATCGAGACCCTGGCGCGGCAGATGCGCGAGCAGGGCGCCACCGTCCTGATCAGCATCCCCATGAAGTGGATGCAGCTGTATGACCTGATCCGCCAGGAGGTCGACGTCGAGGGCGCCGACGACGCCGAGATCCGCCGCGCCGTGCGCGCCGTGGTCGGCGGCGGGCTGCGCTGGGGGCTCTCGGCAGCGGGCTATCTCGACCCCGAGATCTTCCGCTTTTTCCAGCGCCACGGGGTCGAGCTGATGAGCGGCTTCGGCATGACCGAGGCGACCGGCGGGATCACGATGACGCCCCCGGGACGGTACCGCGAGGACTCCCTGGGCTGCGCCCTGCCCGGCATCGAGATCGACGTCGCCGTGGACGGCGAACTCAGGATCCGCGGCCCCTACGTCACCATCGGCCACCTCGACCCGCCAGACGGGGCGTCATCCTTCGACGCCGACGGCTGGTTTCGCACCGGCGACCTGATGGAGCGGGAGGACGACGGTTTCATCCGCATCGTCGACCGCAAGAAGGAGATCTACAAGAACATCCAGGGACAGACCATCGCGCCGCAGCGGATCGAGAACCTGTTCCGCGACTTCGACTCGGTGGGGCGGGTGTTCCTGGTCGGCGACCACCGCCCTTACAACACCGCGCTGATCTGGCCCAACTTCGCCTTTGACGAGGTCGACCTGGCGGCGTTGACTCCGGGTCAGCTCAAGGACCACTTCCGCTCCCTGGTGGTCAGCGCCAACGCCTTCCTCGCGCCCTATGAGCGGATCGTCGACTTCGCGGTGGTCAGCGATCAGCTCACGGTGGAGGGCGGCGAGCTGACCGCCAAGGGCACCTACCGGCGCAAGGCCGTCGAGCGCTCCTTCGCCGACACCATCCGGCTGCTCTACCGGCGCCTGCAGCTGCAGGTCGACGGCGTCGAGGTGGTCGTGCCGAACTGGCTCTTCCAGGCCCTCGGGCTGACCGCGCAGGATCTGGTGGTCGAGGGCGCCGCCCTGGTGCTCGCACCCCGGGGCCGCCGCCTCGAGATCGGCCGGCACGACGAGACCACGATCCGGGTCGGCCGCGTGCTCTACCGGCACACCGGCCGGGCCGTCGACCTCGGCACGCTGCTGTCGAGCCCGGCGCTGTGGATCGGCAACGAGGACCTGTTCGACTTCGCGGCGCTGACGTCCGAGCAGCGGGACCGGCGACGACGACGCCACCTCGAACTCGAGTGGCTCGGGCGGACGGCGCCGGCGGCGGTCATGGAGTCGGACCTCGACCCCCTCGCCGGCCACGTCGGCGACCACCCACCGACCCTGGTGGACCTGCACCGGGCGGCCCTGCTGCTGGAGTCGGATCGCGTGGATCGGGCCGCGTTCGGGGTCGAGGTGCTCGAGGTCTTCGCCACCGGCGACGACCCCGGCCGCCGCGACCACGCCCTCAGGGTACTGCGGCGGGCGGCGGTCTCGCCCTCTCCGGTCATCGTCCGCAAGGCGTTTCGGGTGCTCGCGGTGCACAGCCGCGGTCCCGGCTACCGCCGGATGCTCGCCGCCTTCCTCGACCGTCTCCTGGGGGCGCTGGATGCGCCGTCCCTGCACGAGCTGGTCGACCACGACTACGCGCCCGAGCAGGCCGCCGCCTTCCTCGCCGAGGCCGAGGCCCGCTGTCTCGACCCCGAGGAGCGCGGCACTGCCGCGGCGATGCTCCGCTTCGCCGCCGCCTACGGCGCCGCCCACCCAAGCGCCTACC
>CAZKKP010000518.1:0-2078 GCA_964553295.1 uncultured Thermoanaerobaculia bacterium
CGACGCCGAGATGGTGGACCTCACCCCGCGGCTGGCGGAGCTGGTCCGAGGCCACGCCCTCGAGGAGGGTCAGGTGCTGGTGTTCGTGCCCGGCTCCACGGCCGGGGTGACCACCGTGGAGTACGAGCCCGGGCTGCTCAGGGATCTTCCCGAAGCCTTCGAGCGGCTGGCCCCCCGCGGCGCCCGCTACCACCACGACGACACCTGGCACGACGGCAACGGGCACTCCCACGTGCGCGCCTCGCTGCTCGGACCCTCCCTCACGGTTCCGGTCGCCGGCGGTGAGTTGTTGCTCGGAACCTGGCAGCAGGTGGTGCTGGTCGACTTCGACGCCCGGCCCCGTCGCCGCGAGGTGGTGGTGCAGCTTTCCGGCCGCGGCAGCGAGACTCCCTGAGGAGCAGAGGAAGCCCGCTCGAGCGGCTCGCGATCACAGCGCCGCGAAACCGAGGGACTCTGCCTCCCACCTGGACTTTGCGGATGACCTCGCCGAGCTTGGCCCTGGTTTCGCAGGTCGAGTACACCGACGCTAGACCGCGCCCCCAGGATCGCGCCATCACACCAGTCAGACCGGCGTGTTTGCCTGGAGTGCGAGATCGGGAGCGCAGGGAAACGGGCTCGCGGTCGGACGTGTAGGATGCGGTCCGGAGGCTGACGATGGTCGACGAAACCGAGTCGTCCGACCCGGCACAGGGGGCGGCGGCCGAGCGGCTGCGGCGGGCGATCCGGCAGCGGCGGGCGGTCCTGGCCGCGGCCGAGGCGGCGGTCGAGGGGGGTGGTCTCGCCGATCTCGAGGAGCTGCGACTGCTCGAGGAGCCGCCGACGACCTCCGCCAGGCCGCTGGTCGGCCGCGCCCTGACCCTGTGGCGGAAGCTGGTGAAGCACCTGGCGCTGGCCTGGTACCTGCGACCGATCCTCGGCCAGCAGAACGACTTCAATCGGGCGGCGGCGCGGCGGGTCGGCGAGCTGACGGCGGCGGTCGAGCGCCTCGAGCGGCGGCTCGCCGCCCTGGAGGGTCGCAACACCGGCGACCGCGCGTCGTGAAGGTCTGCCTCGCCGAGACCGTCGTCCCCTTCACCCGAGGCGGCGCCGAGCTGCACGTCGACGGCCTCGCGACCGCGCTCGTTGAACGCGGCTTCGCGGTCGAGCGGGTCCGCCTGCCCTTCGCCTGGCACGATCGCCAGAGCCTGCTCGAGAGCGCCCTGGCCTGGCGCCTCCTGCACCTCGCCACGGTCGACGGCGGCGGCGTCGACGTCGTCATCGCCACCCGCTTTCCGTCGTCCCTGGTGCGCCACCCGCACAAGGTGGTGTGGCTGATCCACCAGCTCCGCCAGGCCTACGAGCTCGACCGCACCCGCTACGGCTTCCTCTCCGAGGAGGCCGAGGACCGGCGGATCGTCGAGCTGGTGCGGGCGATGGACGGCCGCGGCCTCGGCGAGGCGCGGAGGCTGTTCGCCAACTCCGGCAACACCGCCGGGCGGCTGGCGCGGTTCAACGGCCTGACCGCGACGCCCCTGTATCCACCGCCGCCGCTGGACGGCCGCTATCGCGCGGGCGCGCACGGCGACCACGTTCTCTCGGTCGGCCGGCTGGACCCCATGAAGCGGGTCGACCTGCTCCTCGAGGCGGTGGCGCGGTCGCCGAGGCTGAGGGCCGTGGTCGTCGGCGAGGGGCCCGACCGCCCGCGGCTGGAGGCCCTCGCCGGCGCCCGCGGGGTTACCGACCGGGTGGTGTTCACCGGCCGAGTCGAAGACGACAGGCTGCTCGGGCTCTACGCCGACTGCGGCTGCGTCTACTACGCCCCCTTCGACGAGGACTTCGGCTACGTCACCCTGGAGGCCTTCCGCAGCTCCAAGCCGGTGGTCACCGCCGCAGACTCCGGCGGCGTGCTCGAGCTCGTGACCGACCGCGAAACCGGGCTGGTCGCGCCCCGGGCCGAGGCCGGCGAGCTGGTGGGCCTCCTCGAGCGGCTGCTCGGCGACCCCGCGCTGGCCCGCCGCCTCGGCGCCGCCGGGAAGGACCGCGTGGCCGGCATCGGCTGGGACGGCGTCGTCACCGCCCTCCTCGGGCAGCCCCGTGCC
>CAZKKP010000518.1:2088-3088 GCA_964553295.1 uncultured Thermoanaerobaculia bacterium
CGAGCCCGCTGCCGCCGGCGGCGAGCGGGATCGCCGACTACGCCGCCTGGCAGATCCTCGAGTTCGCCTCACTTGCCTCGGAGGTCGTCGCATTCCACCCGGCCCAGAGCCAGGCGCCCGCACCGATCGGTGAGGTGCGCCTCGCACCGCTTGGCCGCCTCGCGGACCTCGGGCCGTGGGATGCCGTGCTGATCCACCTCGGCAATCATTCCGGCTTCCACGGCGAGCTCCTCGAGCTGGCGCTGCGGCAGCCGTCGGTGGTGCTCCTGCACGAGCTCGAGCTGCAGCACCTGGTCCGGGGAGTGACCGTCGGCCGGGGCGACGCGGCCCGACTCCTCGACCTCCTGGACCAGGCCTACGGCGCAACGGGCCGGGCGGCGGGACGGCGTTGGCTCGAGCAGGGCAGTGCGAGCGCGCTGCGCGAGCTGCCGCTGTTCGAGCCGGTCGTCGACGCCAGCCGGGGCGTCGTGGTGCACTCGGAGTGGGCGCGCCGCCGGGTGCTGGCGAGCCGACCGCGGACGGCGGTGGCGGTCGTCCCCCACCCTCTGCCGCCGACGCTCCCGACTCCCGACGGCGGCCGGATCCAGAACCTGCGGCGGCGGCTCGGGATCGAGCCCGACGCCTTCGTCGTCGGCGCCTTCGGCTTCGCCACCCCGGCCAAGCGGCTGCCGACCGTGCTCGAGGCGATGGCACTGGTTCGCCGCGAGGTTCCCGGTGCGCGCCTGCTGCTCGCCGGCGACCGTTCGCCCGACCCCCGGGTGGACGAGCTGCTCTCAGGCCCGCTCGGGGCCGGGGTCGTGGCGACCGGGCGCCTGTCGGAGGCGGACCTCGGGGCCGCCATCGCCGCGGTCGACGTCGCCGTCAGCCTGCGCGACCCTCCCGGCGGCGAGACCTCTGGGACCGCGCTGAGGGCCCTGGCCGCCGGCGTGCCCCTCGTGGTCAACCCGGCCGGCTGGCACGGCGAGATCCCGGCCGAGGTCGTGCTGCGGCTGGCCGACGG
>CAZKKP010000519.1:0-3080 GCA_964553295.1 uncultured Thermoanaerobaculia bacterium
CGTCGAGCGCGCCGACCGGATCGTGGTCATGGATCGTGGCCGGATCGTCGAGCAGGGGACCCACACCGAGCTGATGGCCGCCGCCGGCGCCTACGCCCGCCTTGTCCGCGCCGGCGAGGACCTCCTCGTCGCCTGACCCACCTCGTCCCTCACCCTTTCACGCTCGGTGGAACCGAGGAGTGAACCACAGAGGCACAGAGACCCGGCGCGGGCCGTGCCCGCAACCGAAGGCAGAGGCGAGACGTCCTCAAACAAGAGAAATACAAAGACACGAAGACACGAAGACACAAAGAACCACCTCTGAGAATGACCGCCGTCGCCTGGAGGGAAGAGCTCGAAGCACCGGCGATCACCCTGCTTCGTCATGCTCCAACCGCACCGCACTCGTCCCGTAACATGCCGCATCCTTAGTGTCTTCGTGTGAAGAAATGTGATCAAGAACGCGGAGCTTTCGAGCCGGGAGTTACACAGAGGAGCCGCTCGAATCCGGAGACGCCATTGCTCGGCGTCTCGGACCACGAATCGCCCCTCTGTGCTACTCCCGGGTCGGAAGTACCTTCCTGGCGCGGTGATTTCTACCGAGGTTGCACTCAAGTAATTCTTATGGAGTCACTTGGAGCGCCTTCGCGGGACACGCGCCGCCCCTCTGTGCCTCTGTGCCTCTGTGGTTCAATTCCTGTCGTTGGGTTGCGGGGCGCTCGCGCTGTGTCTTTGTGCCTCTGTGGTGAATTGCTCTCCTCCCGTGCACGCCCCTGGGTGGGGTACGATGGGGGCGTTCATGATAGCTGAATAGGGGTGGGTCGAAATCTGGCAGCGGTCGGCGTTGGCCGGCTCTGGGACGAAGGAGGGTGGTATGCGCACGGTTTCGCGTCTCGTGGTGCTCGTTGCTCTGCTCGGGCTGGTGGCCGGTGCGGCCGAAGCCCAGATGAGCTTCCCGCAGTCGGTCGCCTCGGGTGATCCGCGGCCGGACAGCGTCGTGCTGTGGACCCGGGTGGCGGTGGCCGACCCGGGCAACATGCCGCGCAGCCTCCAGCTCGAGGTGGCGACCGATGAGAGCTTCACCGCGGTCGTCGTCGAGCGGACGGTGCAGCTCAACCCGGCCTACGACGGCGTGGTCAAGGTACAGGTGGACGGGCTGGCGCCGGACACCTTCCACTGGTATCGGTTCTCGGCCGGCGGTGTCAGCTCGCCGGTCGGGCGCACCCGGACGGCGCCCTCTGCCGGCGATCCCCGTGCGGTGCGTTACGCGGTCGTCTACTGCCAGGACTACGTCGGCCGCTGGTACAACTCCTACGCCAAGCTCCTCGCCGACCACGACGAGGACCTCGACTTCGTCGTCCAGCTCGGCGACGCGATCTACGAGACCACCGGCGACCCCGGCTTCCAGGATCCGAGCAGCGAGCGCGGCATCGAGTTCTCGGACGAGGCCGGGGCGATCGACCTCGGCGGCGGCAACCTCGCGGCCGCCAGCCTGTCCAACTACCGCGACCTCTACCGCACCTACCGCTCCGACCCGATGCTCATGGAGGCCCACCGGCGCTGGCCCTTGATCGCGATCTGGGACGACCACGAGTTCTCCAACGACTCCTGGGGCGCCACCGCGACCTACACCGGCGGCCGCATGGACGAGCTCGACGAGGTCCGCAAGCGCGCCGCCGAGCAGGCGTGGTACGAGTGGATGCCGGTGGCGGCGGGGCTGGGCGCCGACGGCACCCTCGAGGTCGACTCGTCGGTGCTCTGGCCGTCGACCCGGATCTACACCGACTTCCGCTTCGGCCGGCACCTCCACCTGCTGCTCACGGACACGCGGACCTACCGGCCCGACCACCTGGTCCCCGAGGACGCCTTCCCCGGTGAGGTCGTGGTCGACGAGGCGACCCTGCGCCAGCTCCTCGGCGATGCCGCCTTCGAGCAGGTGCGCGCGAGCTTCGACCCGTACGTCGACTTCGGGCTGTGGGGCGCCGTGCTGCCGATCTTCCGCCACACCGCAAGCCTGGTGGTCGCCCAGGCCTACCAGACGGAGAACCCGGCGCTGTCGTTGGAGCAGGCGCTGGCGATCGCCCGCGCCCGGCTCGACGGCCGGTTGGTGAGCGCGACCTTCCTCAACGCCGCCTGGCAGGCGGCCGGCTGGCCGCCGCCTTTCGGCGCCTCGGTGCTGTCGGCAGCGCCGCGCGGCCTGTCCAACCTGCTGCTCGGCAAGACCTCGATGTACGGCGCCTTCGGCTCGCGCAACATCCTGCTCTGGGACACCTATCAGCTGTATGCCGCGATGCGCTGGCTGACCACCGGCGGCGCCGCCCAGGACCTCTTCGGCCCGACCCAGAACGCCTGGCTGCAGAGCCTGCTCGTCACCAGCCACGCGACCTGGCGGGTGGTCGCGTCGTCGGTGATGGCGACCCCCCTGCTGGTCGACTTCACCCACCCGCAGATCGCCGCCCTGCTGCCGCCGGAGTTCCCCGATGCTCTGCGCACCCGGCTGCTGCTCACCGCGGACCAGTGGGACGGCTTCCCGCAGAAGCGGCAGGAGCTGCTCGGCACCCTCGCCTTCGTGCCGAACTCGGTGATCCTCTCCGGCGACATCCACGCCACCTTCGTCACCGACCACGGCGACAGCGTCTTCGAGTTCACCGGACCGGCGATCTCCTCGGCCACCTTCCAGACGATCGTCGAGCGAGCCGTGCTCGAGCACCCGCTGCTCGGCGGGCTGCCGGGTCTCGACCAGCTCGTCGGGCTGCTGCCGGTGATGCTCCAGGTCTCGACCACGGGCGGCGCCACGACCTCGGAGATCGCCTATGCCCGGACCGCGAACCACGGCTTCATGATCATGGAGGTGGGCCCCGAGGCGATCACCGCCAGGTTGGTCGAGGCCCCCGAGTCGTCCACCTTCACCAGCTTCTACGACGACCCTGACGCTCTCGACGACCTGTACACCGTGACCGTCTTCGAGGTCCGCGACGGCGAGCTGATCCAGCTGCCGTAGCCGGCAGTCGGACCAGGGCCGTACGTCGCGGTTCCCCGGGCCCGAGCCCGAGGAGCGGGGGTCGGGTGTCGGGGGTCAGGGGTCAGGGGTCGGGGGTCGT
>CAZKKP010000520.1:0-3074 GCA_964553295.1 uncultured Thermoanaerobaculia bacterium
GCATCCCCTCGACGCCCGCTGCACCACCCTCGGGTCGGCGGACGACAACGACCTGGTGCTCCAGGTCGAGGGCGTCTCCCGCCACCACGCCCACATCTGGACCGAGCCCGACGGCAGCCAGCTCACCCTCGGCGCCTGGCAGGCCACCTACCGCGCCGCGAGGTGAGAGCGCGAGAGAACTTGACGAATGGGAGCTCGCCTCCTGATATCGAAGAGGGGTAGAATGATCGTAAGGAGATGATGAAATGTCTGAGGCTACGGTGACGAGTAAGGGACAGGTCACAATTCCTGTCCAGGTCCGGAAGGCGCTCGGGATCGAGGCCGGGGATCGGCTGGTGTTCGAGCTCCGGAAGGACGGGCTGCGGGTGCGGGCGCTGCACCGGCGGAAGGCGAGCGAGCTGCGGGGTGCAGTCCGGTCCGAGGCTCGCTTCGAAAGCAAGGACGCGGAGCGCGCAGCCGCGGCCGACGCACTCGCTCGGAAGCACGAGGGCGGGGCCGACGTCCGATGAAGGTCTGGATCGACGCCAACGTGATCCTCCGATTGCTCACAGGGGAGCCGGAGGCCATGGCCTCCTCCGCCCAGAAGCTGTTCCAGCGTGCCGAGCGAGGCGAGCTGACCTTGCACCTGTCGACCCTGGTCGCCGCCGAGGTCGTCTGGGTCCTCGGCAGCTACTACCGGGTCCCCCGGCCGCGGATCGCGGAGCTCGTGACGCAGATCGCGATGGCCGAAGGCGTCGAGTGCGAGCAGCGCGGCCTTCTCGTCGACGCGCTGGCGTTGATGGTGGAGAAGAACGTCGACCTCATCGACGCCTACCTTGCACGGCTCGCCGCGAGCGACGACGGCCTCGTCGCGTCCTTCGACCGCAACTTCGCGCGCCTCCCCACCCGTCACCTGCATCCGGGCGACCTCGGGAAGTGAATCGAGGACAGGTCGGCCACCGGAAACCGCATTCCCGACAGGATGGCGCCAACCAGCACGACGGTCTCGCGAGGCGTCCTTCCCGGCACCGCTCGGTAACGGATTCCTGGGGTCTCCCTCCGCGGGCCCGGAACCCCTGAGGCCGGATGGCCGTAGTATCTGGGGCTCGGGGAGGTGCGGTGGAGCCGAACACCCGTCCGGTGTCGGAGGCCGACTGGGGGGCGGTGACCGCCATCTTCAACCACTTCGTCGCCAGCTCCTTCGCCGCCTACCCGGAGGAGCCGGTCGAGGAGGGTTTCCTCCGCCTCCGGGCGGCGCGGCCGGGCTACCCGTTCCTGGTCAGCGACTGGAGGGCTGAACCCGCAAATGCTGCAGTACATCGTCCTCGGCGCCGGCTTCGCCTTCGCTGCGGTGATCCAGCCCGGGCCGCTGCAGGCCTTCCTGCTCTCTCGGGTCGCCGCCGCAGGCTGGCGACGCACACTGCCGGCGGCCCTCGCTCCGCTGATCAGCGACGGCCCCATCGCAGTGCTCTCGCTCGTCGTGCTCGGCCAGCTGCCGAGGATGGCCCAGGAGGTGCTCCGCGGCGCCGGCGGGCTGCTGCTGCTCTACCTCGGCCTCGTGGCCTTCCGGCAGTTCCGCGACCCCGCCGAGGCCGTGACCACCGCCTCGGCGCCGCGGACGCTGCTCGACGCCACCCTCGTCAACCTGCTCAACCCTCATCCCTACCTGGGCTGGTCGCTGGTCCTCGGACCGTCCGTGCTCACCGCCTGGTCCGAGCACCCCGGCCTGGCGATCGCGCTGGTGGCAGCCTTCTACGGCACGATCGTCCTCGGCATTGCGCTCTTCATCGCCCTGGTGGGCACCGCCCGCTTCCTCGGCCCGCGCGGCCAGCGCGCTCTGGTCGGGGTGTCGGCCGTGGTGCTCGTCAGCCTCGGCGTGCTCCTCGTCGCGAGCGCCATCTGGCGCGTCGCGGGCCCGGCGGCCTCCGCGGGCTGAACCGATCGCGGCGTCGCTGCGACCTTCGCAACGCGTGCCGTGCCCGCGACCAAACCGCATGAAGTTGAACCACACGTCGAGGAGCTGCGCGCCGAGGTCGCCGGCCGCGAGCTCGGCGGCGCCACCCTGGGACCACTCGAGGAGGCATTCGTCGACCGTGCCTCGCTGCCCACCACCCGCGAGCTGCGCCGGGTCGACGGCGTGCTCGGCAACGGCGTGCTGCGCGGCTACCGGGCCTGGATCGACCTCTCCGCCCACCGCCTCGCCCTGGGGTCACCACAGCCGGGGGACGACCTCTCTCCCGCCGACGGCTGAGCCGACTCGCCTACACCCTGGCCGTGCTGCCCGGTCAGAAGCTCGTGCTCGTGGTCTCTGACGCGGTCAACCCCCGACCTGGCGAGCGGGTCATGGCCGAGCTCCAGCAGGCCCTCGGCAGCAGCGCCGGCGACGCCGCGGTGGCCTCCTTCAACTTCTGCCGTCGCTACGACCTCGGCCGCGACTTCCGCGATCTGCTGCAACAGGCCAATGCCAGCCGCGTCACCTTCATGACGCTGTCGCCGCTCAGCGAGCGCAACCTGGGGCTGGCGGTCCGCCCGGGCCGCCAGCGCGTCGCCGGCGGCGTCCGCGACGGCCTCGGCGACGGCGGCGAGCTGGCCGCCTTCCTGTCCCGGGGCGTCGTGCTCGACCAGCGGGCGCGAGAGGCCGTTGAGGAAGTGGGCCTGCGCTGGGTCGACCGGCTCGAGCTTGCCCCGGGTCGGGCCTCGATCCGGGTCCTGGTCCGCAACTACCGCACCGGGGCCGCCTACATCGACCGCCTCGAGGTCGAACTGCCATCCCCGACACAGCCCACGCCGGCGCTCCTCCCGCCGCTGGCCGTGACCTCTCCCCCAGGCTGGAGCGAGGCACGCCCGGTGGCTGACGCCCTGGCTGCGGACGGCTCTCCGCCGGCCCGACCACGTCGACGCCCTGATCGCCCTGGGGACGTGCCTCGAGTGGCAAGGCCAGACTGCCGAGGCCGCCCGCCGGCCGGAGCGCGCGGTCGAGCTCGAGCCCGGCCGCCACGAGGCACGGCTCCGGCTGGCGGTCAACCTCGAGCGCAGCGGCCGGACGGCGGCTGCCCAGGAGACCTACCGCTGGCTGCTCGCCGGCGACGCTCCGG
>CAZKKP010000521.1:0-3063 GCA_964553295.1 uncultured Thermoanaerobaculia bacterium
GGTTGCCGGGCCAGTCGAACACCAGCATCGGCGTGTTGATGTCCAGCACGTGGCCCAGGAAGGCGGTCTTGCGCAGCGCCGAGGGAAAAGCCTCGCGAAAGCCGTGCACGACGACCAGCAGCGAGCGCTCCGGGGACGCGTCGACCACCTGACGGACCTGTGCCAGGAAGGCCGTCCGCTCCGTCTCCCGGACCGCCTTGAGCCTGAGGACCTCGTTCTGGAACCACTCGGTCGGGTTGACGAGCATGCCGAGTCCCAGCGTGGGCTCGATGCTGATGTCAAAGGAGCCGAACGTGAGCACCTCTTCCCGCCCGACGCCGAAGCTCTCCTCGAGCGGCCCGGTCTCGGGCTCCCGCTGGCGATTGGTGACAAAAAAGAAACGGTAGCTGCCCTGCTCCTCGAGCTGCGCGATGACCATGCGCCGGAAGGCGAAGGCCTCGGCCCGCTGCAGGGCGTAGCTGGTCGAGGCGAAATACAGCTGGTAGAACCAGGCGCCGGCCGCGCCCAGCACGAGCAGCACTGCCAGGCCACCGATCAACCACCGTCGTCTGAAACGCGTCATGATCCCATCCCCGGCTCCCCTACCTCACCTGTCGACGCGTCCCGGCCGCTGCGGCGGGCGCGAGAGAATGCCCGCAGCCGCGCGCCGCATTCCGCCTCCCGGATTCCGCCGGTGAGTGCGGCGCGACGGCTCGACACGGCCGCGCGCTGGTTATCGCGATGACTGTCCACCGCGCCGGCACGGGGATCAACCGCCCCGCACACCAACCGCATAATGGGCGAACGCACCATGGCTTTGGCACACATTGCTCAGGGCTCGAGAGTAACGTACAGGGTGGGGCCCGACAGACGTTGGTTGTCCGGTGCCTGTCCGGCGGCGCGGGCTGCGGCTCGACCAGCCGCATGCGCATGTGCTCAGGCAGACCGCCGCCGTTGTCAGGTCGGCGGTTCTGTCGCGGCGAGGGGCGGTCGCAGCGCCCACTGGGTGCGCGTCCTCGCGGCCGCGCTGGCCGCGGGCGCCAGGCGCCGAGTTCATTCCGTCGAGCCCTAGCGCTAGAAGATGAAACCAAGCTCGAGCCCGATCACGTCGAAACGAGGCGTGTCGGAGGCTTTGTCGAGGTCCATCCACTGGCTGGTATAGCCCAGCCTCAAGAAGGTAGTGTCGCTGTCGAAGGTGTAGCGCAGCCCCAACGACGCCTGGTAAGAGAAGGCGTCGGCGGTCTTGGTCGGGTAGCTCCTGGAGCAGATGAAGCCCCACCAGGGGTCCCACCAGCACCAGGTGACCGGCGGGCCGTTCGGAACATTGGTGTCGAACCACGTCCAACCTACGCCGGCGCCAACGTAGGGCGTGAGCTGATCGTCGATGAGGTAGTAGACCAGGTTGGCGGACGTGGTAAAGGCATCGTAGGAGCCCGAGATACCGATCTCGCCGCCGTCCTCGCCCAGCGCCCTGGCGTCGTACCCCACCCTGGCCCACTGCATGCCGAAGTTCACGGCGAGCTTGTCGCTGAAGTTGTAACCGCCGCCGATGGCGAGGCCGAACTCGTCGTCGGTGTCAAGCGTCGCCTCCTCCTGAGCGTCGATGCCGATGCCCAGCTGGTAGAAGGTCCCGAGAGTGAACTCCCAACGCCCCTCGCGGTCCTGAGCAGAGGCCGCCGTGGCCCCGGCCACCAGCACGAGCGTCAGCGCGCCGAGTGAGAGCTTCCTCATGATCGCTGTCATCCCCATAGATTCCATCTCCATCTCCTTTGCCATGCTCGAAGTCGTCGCAAGCGCCTCTAGCAGTTACTCCCGCAAGCGACGTGCCTGCCTGAAGTCCATAGCTCGATATCGCTGAATCACACGCCCTTTCGACCTCCGACGGTACCGCCGCTCAAAGCAACATGCACGCCGCGGGGAGCTCCCCTCCTGTCGCACTCCCCGCCGGTTCGTGGTTTGCCGATGCCTCGAGTGGCTGCCGCCGCCGCGAGCGCGGCGGCAAGGTCTGCGAGCCTCTGCGCAGCCCCTGAACCGATCCGCCGCGGGTCACAGATCGAGGCGTGTAACGCGCTCGCCGTCAAGCGAGATGCGCGCCATGAGCCCGCGATTGGAAAGCACGTAACCAATGACGGGCTGCTGTGCCGTAGCTGTGGTCACCTGTGCGCTCGCGCCCCTTGAGATCAAGGTCACCGATGCATCGGCGCCCACCGTCCAGCCCGAGCTGTCCTGGAACTGCCTCAGCGCGTCGTCCGTCATGAACAGCAGAAAGACCGCCGTTGACTGGGCGCCGGCCTGCAGGCCGAACGATCCGCTCGTCGTGCCATGGTAGCTGACTGTCTTTCCGTCGACGCGCAGCGCTCCCTGGCCGCGCGAAGCGCCGACGACGAACCCGGCCTTCATCACGGCCGGGAACACCAACACGCCTTTGGCGAGGCCCACCAGCTGCTCCGACCCCTCGACCTGCTTGAATAGCCGGGCGAGCGCATCGTCGACATTGGCATCGATGGCGCGGCGCCTCGTATCGGGATCGCCCGAATCCGAGCCCGTGGTGGTGCAGCCGGAGGCGAGCACCAGGACGATGGCCAGTCCAGACAGAACTCGTGCTCTCATTTGACGTGCTCCCATGTCTTGACGTAGTTGGATCCGTTGATGGAAGACGACGATTGTGCCAAAAGAGGACAGGAATCTTCCTCCCGCGCAGGCGCGAATCACGTCCAAGGTCATCGGCTGGCCCTCGCCGAGCAGCCTTTCCTCGAGCTCCGACGCCTCGGTGACACACCACTCGCGCGGGTTGCCGCAGGCCGTGCGCTGCCCGAGGGCGCGCGGCGCAGTCGCACGGGTCGTGCGCGCCTCCGCATCCGTCGGATCCAGCTGCAGCAGCATGGTCTGCTTCCTTATGGCATGGTTTCCTCCGTTTCGGACAGGGTTCCAGTGTCGCAACTTCCACTTGGGCGAATGCGAAACCGATGTTGCAGTCCCCACCAAACGTGGGCGGTTTTTCGCGGGCGAACGGTGGTTCGCGGCATCAGAACTTCCACTGGAGGTTGCCGGCGATGGCGACGTAGGCGTTGGTCGAGTAGCTGC
>CAZKKP010000522.1:0-3058 GCA_964553295.1 uncultured Thermoanaerobaculia bacterium
CATCCACACCGGCTGGACCTCCGGCGTCGCGGCGAAGAGCAAGTCTTCGCCTCTGCCGACAACAGGTACCCAGGATCGGATATGGGCAGACTCCGGTACCCATGGCCTTAAGCGAGCCAGCCCCCGTCGCCGGTGTGGACACGAGGCGCCTGGGGCGCGACGACCGAGCGCACGGCCCGGCCGTCGCGGCAGGCGCCACGCCACTGCGCGGGATGCGGACCACCCAGCCGCGAACCACGGCAGACGCCCCCTGAATGTGTCGGGATCTCCCGTCGTGGACGAGCGGCGCCACGTCTCGAGGGTGGGAAGACATGGTCGCGCCACAGCGGACACGACGGCATCCGAGGCGACACACGGCCACCGCCGAGACCTGGGTGCACGTTGTCTCACGTCGCGCACGAGAACTCGGTGTCGCGTTCACAGATGAGGTGGGTCGCCCTGCTTGCTCACTGATTGGACGACGCCCATCGCACGTTCAAGGAACCGGTCCACCCGGAGATCGTCCCCGTGTTGCACCCACCGACCCGCCCGACGCCGGTCACGGTGAGGCGATGCGCGTCCGTGCCGGTGAGCGAGAAGCGAAGCGCGTCGGTCGTCTGGCCTCCTGAGACGAACCCCGTGACCTGCCCGGGTCCGTTGCCGAGTCGAATTCGCACGGCGACATCTGAGCAGTGCAGCGCGCTGGCGGTGTAGCTGATCCAGACCTCGCCTGACCCCTGCAGCGTCACCGAGTGATCCGGTGCGCACGTCTGGCCAGTCGACGAGCACGTGACGACCGGCAGCGCGATCGTTTGTTGAGGAAGCGGTGTCACCTTCTCCTCCTCCTGCACGGAACACGTCGCCTCTTCAGATTCAGCGATGACCCTGTCGTCGGCGTCGAGAGCGCGTACTCTCACCAGATACTCGCCCGCCGCAGGAAAGCGGATCGCCTGCGTTGTCTGCGCTGTTCCGGCCTGCGGGTCGAGGCGCTTGCGCTCGCCCTCGACGCTGCCGCGGGATCCATCGGTCGTGTTCCGCCACGACCAGCGGAAAAGGACGGTATCAGGTACCGTTGCCGATGCGAGGTCCGTCAGCACCGCACTGAACGTCCGGCTCAGGGATGCAGGCACGGCGCCACTTCCTGTGGTCGTCAGCCTTGCCGTCAACAAGGGCGGATCGCAGATCGCGACGACGGCTGCTCCGTCTTCGGTGTCGTGTTCGCCAAAGGCAATGACGTACAGGCTCTCGTCCGGGTGGAGCGTGACCTTGGCCCGATCCGTCGTGCTCGCGATCTCGGCTGCGGGCTTCGGCTGGCCCTTCAGCCAGGCCTTCTTCTTGCCGGTGAAGACCTGCACGCGGCTCGAGTCGAGGCGCAGTGCCCGCAGCACCAGCGGGCGTCCGGGTCCTGTCGCAGAGGGATGGAGCTCGACCGCACCCATCTTCGCGGAGAAGCCGCCGGGCAGCCAGAAGCCGTGCCGTGGCGGGACGCGGAGGGGACCGGCCGGGAGCTGCAGCGCGGACCGTTCCGGGCACTTCTGGCATGGCTTCACCACGCAGTCCAGGGGCGTGACGTCCACTTCAGTGTTGCCCTTCGTGATTGTCGTGCCGGCGATGGGACCGTCCTCACTGAGCAGGGCCAGCGTGGCGAACTCCCTGTAGACCTGGTCCAGGGGCACTGAGGCCGTCAACGCCGAAAGCGATTGTCGCAGCGCTCTGAGGATCACGTCACGGCCGGCGTTGTCCTTGTAGTACCTGAGCACGAGGTTGTCGAGCTTGAGGAAGTCCACCTTGCAACGCTTGACGAGGTACTGGACGAAGAACCCCTTGTCGTATTCCAGCTCCTGGCCCTTGCGCCAGGTTCCATCGAACGCGGCGAGGCCGTGCTCGTTTTTGGGTAGGCCGATGGCGTGGAGCGGCGACTCGAGGAGGTACGGGTAGGTCAGCCTCACCCCCGCTGGTTCCATGTGGCTGCCGATCTCTTTGCCGTCGTCGTCCCGGTTAATGACCTCCACCATCCGCCGTTCAGAGCCGCCCTTGTAGCCTGTGAGGTCAGGCCAGACGATGTCGCAGGCTGCGTACTCGGCTGCGGCCTCGATCCACCAGAACCCGTGGTCATCCTTGTCAACGCACTTCGCGGCGCCGACCGTGTGGCTCTGGATGAAGTGGTACAACTCGTGCGCCGAGCGCTGCCGGTGCAGCTCCATCGTGACCTTCGCCGGCTGGAGGAAGACGGTGACCTGTTCGTAGCGCTGGTTCCAAGGCATCCACGCGTCGGCCTGGTGCTGGAACTGCATGGCGGCGGGGGATGTCTTGAACTCGTACCTGACCGGGATAGTGCCCCCGCTGGCGGGCGTGGGCATCGGCAAGCTCTGTGCCGTCAACCGCTGCTCGTAAGCCGCCCATGCGTACTCGAGGTAGTACGCCGTCTCCAGGACGAGCTCGGGGATGCTTGCGCAGACCTCCCCGGCGCCCGACGGGTAGTGGTGGATGGTCTGGAGGCGCTTGGTCATCCCGTTCTTCGGCCAGTCCTTGAAGGGCGGGGCCTGCGTGGCGCGTTGCACTTCCGTCGGGTCGAACGTGTGGGTGAAGTGGGGGGTGTCGACCCGTCCGACGGCGCAGGTGATCGTCGGAGAAACGAGAGCGCCACCCGCGACGGTCTGCGCCATGGCGCCGGGTGCTCCTGCGGTGAGTGGCAAACTGAGCGCGGCGAGAAGGAGACAACGCACGCACACCTCCTGGAGAGCAACCAGACTCGGGCAGACGGTACTGCCGGCGCCGGAGCGATGTCAAGTCGAAATGTGCCAACCATTAACCTCTTACCCCCAGGCCGCTTCGGAAATCGAAGATGCCGTCGGCGCGCACGGCGCAACTCGCTACGGCTCGGCAGGTTGGGGGTCTCTCGCCGACTGCGAAGGTGCGAGAGGGAGGGAGAGCTAACGGCCAACTGCTAACCGCTCAACAGCTGGGCGGCCGCTGGCCCGACCGGTACGGGACTCCTTTTGGTTGCGGCCAGCGGCCGCCTTGGAAGGCCGGTGTCAAGTGGGCACAACTACATTGAGTCCGTTCCAGGAGGGTCAGA
>CAZKKP010000523.1:0-3053 GCA_964553295.1 uncultured Thermoanaerobaculia bacterium
TGGGCGGTCGCCGGGTCGACCGCGGTGCTCATCGCCCTGGTGGTGGCCTTCGTCGTCGGCACCGTGTCCCAGCGGCGGCTGGGCGCGGTTCGCGACGCCATTGTGCGGCTCGGGCAGGGCGAGCTCGGCGCGCGCTGCGAGGTGCGGGGGCCGAGCGAGGTGGTCGAGATCGCGCGGGCGGTCAACGAGATGGCGGACCGGCTGAGCGAGCTGATCGAAGGGCTCGGCACCAAGCGCTCGGCCCTCGAGCAGCAGGTGTCGGGCCGAACCCGCGAGCTCGAGCAGGCGAACCGGCTGCTCATGGACATCGCCAACCGGGACGCCCTGACCGGCCTCGCCAACCGGCGGCGGCTCGAGATGGAGCTCGAGCGCAACATCTCGTTCTCCAGGCAGAGCGGGCAGCCGCTGGCCGTCATCATGATGGACCTCGACCGGTTCAAGATCTGCAACGACACTGCGGGCCACCTGGTCGGCGACAACATCTTGCAGGCGGTCGCTTCGACCCTGCGCTCGCGGGTCCGGGTGACCGACCTGGTGGTTCGCTGGGGTGGCGACGAGTTCTGCATCCTGGTGCCGGCGACCAAGCCGCAGGGCGCCATCGCGGCGGCCGAGAGCCTGGTCGAAGCGGTCAAGGAGGCGACCTCGGCGATCGCCCTGCCGGCGCCGCTCGAGCCGCCAACGGCGTCTGCCGGCGTCGCATGCTTCCCAGAGGACGGCGAAGACCCGCACACACTCATCCTCAACGCCGATGCCGCGCTCTACCAGGTCAAGGCGACCGGCCGCGGCAAGGTGCTGCGATACTCCCCCGGTGCCAGGGCCGACATCGTCGATCTCGTCGGCTTTGACTGACCCGGCACCTTTCCGCTTTCGGTCGCCCGCCAGACCTCGCCCATGCCGCCTTCGCCGAGCTTGGCGGTGATCTCGAAGGTGCCGGCGCGGGAACCTCGGTCGATGGTCATTCCCTCTCCTCGAACTCGGCCAGCCAAATGTCGGACTCGTCGGTGCGCTCGTGCCAGGCGAGGAAGCGCCCGTCGCGGGACAGGGCAGCCGCGACGATCTGCCCCCCCTCCGGGATCGCGAGCAGCGTGCGTGCTTCTCCCGTCTCGAGACCGAAGACCTGGATCTCGCGGCCGTTGACGAGCAGGAGCCGTCGGCCGTCGGGGAGGAAGAGGAGAGCGTCCGCGTCGCCCGTCGGAACCCGGCGGTAGGAGCGGTCCTCGAGACTGTAGACGGCGCCGCCCACCGGGTTGGCGGCTGCCGAGTAGAGCGGGCCGGCCAGCCGGCGGCCGTCGGGTGAGAACGACGATGGCCAGAAGTCGAGGCCGGCTTCGCCGAGCGGCGCGAGAAACTGCGGATCCCCCAGCACCTTGCCGTCCGCGACCTCGAGCAGGAACGGACCGTCCGCATCCGTGTTCCCCGAGGCCAGCCAGCGGCCGTCCGGGGACCAGAGTGGATTGAAGGCGCTCGTCGTCCGCCCGGGCAGGACCTCGGAAAGACCGCTGCCGTCCGGCCTGAGGAGAGCCAGCTTCCCCGGCCAGCGATCGGTCTGGAACGCGATCCAGGCGCCGTCCGGGGAGAACGCCCCCTGGCGATCGCGGTGCGGGCCTTCGGTGAGCTGGCGCATTGTCCCTCCGGGGTCGAGAAGGACGAGGCGCTGGGGGAAGCCGGAATCGTCGAAGAGCAGCGTGGCGCCGTCCGGGGAGAGGGAGACGGGGCCGTTGGCCTCGACCGTCCCGAGCGGTGCCACGCTGGGAGGTCCGGCGAACCTGCCGCCGGCTGGATCGAACGGAGCTATACGGATCGTGGTGCGGACGTTGCGGTCGACGAAGGCGACTCGTCGGCCGTCCGCCGATGCCGTGAGGTAGCCCACCCAGCTCGAAGGCGCCGTCACCGGTTCCGGCTCTCCGAGCGGACGGCCAGTCGCCGGGTCGAGGGCGATCCGCCAGAGGTTCATCGTTCCGCCGCGGGAGCTGGCAAAGAACAGGGCGCGGCCGTCTCCGGACCACTTCGGGCTCCAGTCCACGTGGTGGTCGGACAGGATGCGCACGGCAGCGGAGGGGTCCGACTGCGAGCCGTCGGCGGCCACGGTGAGGAGGTCACGGGCGGAGGTGGCGCCGTCGAGGCCCCAGAAGGCGACCCTCTTCCCGTCCGGCGACCAGCTCGGCTCGACGGCATCGTGGGCAGCGAGAAGCCGCCGCTCGCCGGTCTCGATCCGGACGGCCCAGAGCGGGCTGAAGGTGGTCCGGGAGAACGGGCTCCGGAGCTTCTCTCCCGCGATCGCGAGCTCCGTGCCGTCCGGTGACCAGGACGGGTTGTAGCCCTCGTCGGTGACCTTGCGCGTCGATTCGCCCGTGGCGCCCATCACGAAGATGCCGCCGCCGGCGCACTCGGAGCGGTAGGCAATCCGCCGGCCGTCCGGGGAGAAGGCCGGCTCGTCGTCGTCCTCCCCGCAGCCCGCGGTCAGGTTCACGGGGTTGCTCCCCCCGACCCGCTGCAGGAACACGTCCCGCTGGCCGCCGACCTCCTTCACGTAGGCGAAGCTCTCCCCGTCGGGCGAGAGCGCGGGGGCCATCTCGCTGCCGGCCAGGAACGTCAGCTGGCGGAAGCCGGTGGGTTGGGTCGACGGGGGAGCGGCCTCGGGTCCGCGCCGCAGCGGCCAGAGGAACGGGGCCGTGACGAGAATGCCGAGCAGGAAGGCGCCGAGGGGGACAACCGCGCGCCGGGCGAAGGGTGCGCGCGGCTGGGGGAGCAGCGTGGACACAACCGCTGCCGGGGGCTGCCACCGCCCCTCCAGCACGTCCTCGATCACGATGCGGGCGTCGGCCACGTCGTGGAGCCGGCGGTGCGGGTCGCGCTCGAGGCAGCGGCGAAGGAGGTCGCCGAGCGGCGCGGGCAAGCCGGGCGGGAGATTGGACCACTCGGGGTCGGCGCGCAGCACCGCGGCGAGGGTGTCGCTCACCGTCTCGCCCGCGAAGAGGCGCTTCCCCGCGAGCATCTCGAAGAGGACGATGCCCAGGGCGTAAATGTCGGTACGGCCGTCCAGCTCCTTGGCT
>CAZKKP010000524.1:0-3043 GCA_964553295.1 uncultured Thermoanaerobaculia bacterium
CGCCGCCCGGCTACGTGGGCTACGACGAGGGCGGGCAGCTCACCGAGGCGGTGCGGCGCAAGCCCTATAGCGTCATCCTCTTCGACGAGATCGAGAAGGCCCATCCGGAGGTCTTCAACGTGTTGCTGCAGATTCTCGACGACGGCCGGATCACTGACAGCCAGGGCCACACCGTCGACTTCAAGAACACCGTGGTGATCATGACCTCGAACATCGGCTCGGCCCACCTGGTGGACGGCATCACGCCGGAAGGCGAGATCCTCGAGGCGGGCCGGGAGCGTGTTCTCGGCGAGCTGCGCGCGGCCTTCCGGCCGGAGTTCCTCAACCGCATCGACGACATCGTGCTGTTCAAGCCCCTCACCCTGGCCGAGATCGAGCTGATCGTCGGGCTGCTCACCGAGGATCTGCGCAAGCGTCTCGCCGCCCGCGAGATCACCCTCGAGCTGACGCCCGCCGCGACGGCGCTCGCCGCCAGCCGGGGTTACGACCCGGTGTACGGCGCCCGGCCGCTCAAGCGCTTCCTGCAACGCCAGCTCGAGACCCGCATCGGCCGCGCGATCATCGCCGGCGAGATCGGCGACGGCGCGCGGCTGGTGGTCGACGTCTCGGGCGACGAGCTGGAAGTGAGCGCGACGACCTGAGACGGGTCGCCGGGCTTCCGAGCTGGGAGGAGACCAGAGAGGGGCCGGCGGATCCTCCGATGCGCGCGGCGAATCGGGAGATCGCGACCGTTCCCGGATGCGCTAGAATCTCCCTTCGTCGTGCGGCCGACAGGGCCGCGGGGAGGGTGATGTGAAGCGGACATTCTTAATGGTGATCTCGCTGCTGCTGGTGGTCGGATCGGCGACTGCCGGGATGCGCTACGAAGCGGTGACCAAGATCCTGAACGAGAAGGGCAAGACCGACCAGCAGATGGTGGTCGAGTCCTGGGTGGACGGCGAGCGTTCCCGCATCCAGTTCCGCGAGCTCAGGAAGGCGCCGGTGCCCGACGACGCCTATCTCGTCACCACCGACGGCGGCCAGACGATGATCCTGGTCAACCCGAAGGAGCAGACCTACATGAGGTGGGATCTCGACCTCCTCTTCCAGTCCCTCGGCTCGATGGCGGACACCACCGGGGGAATGGTCGAGCTCTCCTTCACCGACACCTCGGCCGAGTACCTCGGCGCCGAGGCCGGTGGACAGCTTCTTGGTCGCGACACCGTCAAGCACCGCATGAAGAGCGCCTTCACCATGGACATGAAGGTCTTCGGGATGAAGCAGCGGACCACGGTGCGCTCCGAGACCGAGGCCTGGGCGACCACCGAGCTTGCCGACGCCGGGTTCGGGGCATGGCTGCGCAAGACCCCGCCCTCGACCGGCGACGCGGGCCTGGACGAGCTCATCAGGGTCAACGCGCAGAAGGTCGAGGGCGTGGTCCTGAAGTCGGTGACCCGCTCGGTGACGGTCGACGGCAAGGGCAAGGAGCGACCGTCGACGACCGTGATGGAGGTCACCACGATCGAGGCGGTCGAGGTGAGCGACGCCATGTTCGCGGTGCCGGACGGCTACCGCGAGGTGCAGATGCCGACCCTCGACCAACTCCAGGGAGGACAGGGCGAGCGGCCGCAAGGCCTCGGTGGGCTGCTGAAGGGTCTCGGCGGCTCGCAGTGACCCTCGAAGGCCCTGCCCGCGGCATCCTGTTCATCGTCTCCTCGCCCTCGGGCGGCGGCAAGACGACGCTCATCAAGCGGGCGATGGCGCGCCTCGGCGAGGCCGGCTTTGCCAGTCACTTCTCGGTGTCGCACACCACCCGGGCGCCGCGTCCGGCGACGGCGGACCCACTGCGCGCCGGCGAGGTCGACGGCGCCGACTACCACTTCGTGTCGCGGAAGGACTTCCGGGAGATGGCGGACCGCGGCGAGTTCCTCGAGTGGGCCGAGTACGCCGGCAACCTCTACGGCACCTCTCGGGCCGAGGTCGACGAACGCCTCGCCCGGGGCGTCGACGTCTTCCTCGACATCGAGGTCAAGGGCGCCGGTCAGGTCAAGTCCCAGGTCGAGGACGCCGTCAAGGTCTTCGTCTACCCGCCCTCATACGCCGTGCTCAAGGGCCGTCTGGAGGCCCGTCGACAGGACTCCCCGGAGGCGATCCGACAACGACTCGAGTGGGCGCTGGGCGAGTTTCGCACCTCGGGGGACTTCGACTATGCTATCATCAACGACCGTCTCGAGGAGGCGGTCGATGCCATGTACGGCATCTGCCGCGCCGAGCACCAGCGCTTCAAACGCCTGAAGCCCCGCCTGGACGTCGTCCGGGAGGACTTCAGAGCGGCCCTGGAGAAGGATCTCACCCCATGATGGAGCTCCCGGAGAACTACGACTCGATCTTCCGCTACATCGCCGTGGTGTCGCAGCGGGCCGAGCAGCTGATCAACGGCGCCCGCTCCCGGGCCGACTCGCCCCACGCCAAGCCGACCCTGCAGGCCAAGGCCGACGTCGACGCCGGTCTCGTGGGCTGGCGTATGCTGACCCAGGAGGAGCTCGACGCCCAGCGCCAGGCGATCGTCGACCAGTTCCGGGCCGAGGTCGGGGCCGAGGAGCTCGGCGCCGACCTGCCGCGCCTGGTTCCCGATGTGCTGCCCATCGCGGCCCTCGGAGAAGATCTCGCGGTTGAGGCCGACGAGGACGGCGATGACGAGCTCGACCGTCTGCAACGGCTCCTCGGCATGGTCCGCGGCGGCGCGACGCGCGGCGGCGTCACGGCGGCAGAGATCTCCGTCGGCGACCTCGACGTCGAAGGCGAGGCCGAAGACGGCGATCTCGCCCTCGACCTCGAGGAGGAGCCCGAGGGCTTCACCGACAACCTGGGCGACGGCGCCGAGGACTGAGGTGGCGCGGTCCGGGCGTGGCGGGGGGACCCTCCGTGCGCCGGCGTGACCTCGTCCGGTACGTCGAGGATCTCGGGTGGCGCGACCCCGGGGAGCTGTCGGCGCCGGCGGCCGCTGCAACCCCGGAGGCGCCGGGTCGTCGCGGCGTCGGCCGGCCGGCCGCGCCGGCGGACG
>CAZKKP010000525.1:0-3039 GCA_964553295.1 uncultured Thermoanaerobaculia bacterium
CGACGTGCTGACCTCTGCCGACAGCTACCGCCCCGCCGTGACCCCGGACCGGGCGCTGGCGATCATCCGGTCGGCGGCGGGCCAGCAGTTCGACCCCGAGCTCGTGCCGGTGCTGCAGCAGGCCGTCGCCTGATGGGTTACCATCGGCGGCCGCGTTCGTTCGCCGAACGCGTTCGGTGAAGCCATGAGCACGACCGCCAACCGCCGTGTGATCGCCACCAACCGGGCCGCCCGACACCGGTATCACCTGCTCGACACCGCCGTTGCCGGGATCGAGCTCGTCGGCACCGAGGTCAAGTCGGTGCGGGCGGGGCGGGTCAACCTCAAGGAGGCCTTCGTGCAGATCGAGGGAGGCCAGGCATGGCTCGTCGGCTGCCACATCGGCCTGTATGACCATGCCGGGTACGCCACCCACGATCCGGTGCGCCGCCGCCGGCTGCTGCTCGGCAAACGCGAGATCCTGCGCCTCGCCGGCAAGGTGGCGGAGAAGGGGATGACCGTGGTGCCGACCGCGGTTGTGGTCGTCGGCAACTGGATCAAGGTCGAGATCACCCTGGCTCGGGGCAAGCAGCTGCACGACAAGCGTGAGACGCTGCGCCGCCGAACCCTCGACCGAGAGGCCGAGCAGGCGATCAAGGAGCGGGGCTGACAGACATACACGGGGTGTAACATCAAGCCGGCCGGAAGCCGGACCTCGAGCCCGGAAGGTCGTCGGAAGCTCGCGGGTTCGCCGGGTGGGAGGTGGTATGCGGGACTCGATCGCGATCCGTGGCGCTCGCGAGCACAACCTGGCGAACGTCGAGGTCGTCATCACCGGGGTGTCGGGCTCCGGCAAGTCCTCTCTCGCCTTCGACACGCTGTTCGCAGAGGGCCAGCGGCGCTACGTGGAGTCACTGTCGGCCTACGCGCGGCAGTTCCTCGACCAGATGGAGAAGCCGGACGTCGACACCATCGACGGCCTGTCGCCGGCGATCTCGATCGAGCAGAAGACCACCTCGCGCAACCCGCGCTCGACCGTCGGCACGGTCACCGAGATCCACGACTACCTGCGCCTTCTGTGGGCTTCGATCGGAGTGCCCCAGTGCCCGGAGCACGGCGTCCCGATCCGCTCGCAGACCGTCCAGCAGATGGTCGACCGGGTGCTCGAGCTCGGGTCGGGCGCCCGCTTCACGATCCTGGCGCCGCTCGCCACGGGGCGCAAGGGCGAGCACCGCAAGCTGTTCGAGCAGATGGTCCGCGAGGGTTTCGTTCGCGCCCGGGTGGACGGCGAGCTGGTCGAGGTGACCGAGCCGCCGAGGCTGGACCCGAAGCGCAAGCACACGGTCGAGGTGGTCGTCGACCGGCTTTCGGTCCGTGATGGCGTGGCGTCACGGCTCGCCGACTCCCTCGAGACGGCGCTCCGGGTCGGCGACGGCCTGGTGAGGGTGGTGCTCGCCGCGACCGGCGAGGAGATCATCCTGTCGTCCCGCCACGCCTGCCCCGAGTGCGGCTTCTCGGTGAGCGAGATCTCGCCGCGCCTGTTCTCCTTCAACTCGCCGCACGGCGCCTGCCCGGAGTGCTCGGGCCTCGGCTTCCTGCGCGAGGTCGATCCCGAGAAGCTGGTGCTCGACCCGGAGCGGTCGATACTCACCGGGGCCCTGGCAACGGTCGGTCATGGACCGGGGTCCTGGGTCGGGCGGCAGGTGCGGCAGCTCGCCGAGCATCTCGGGTTCGACCTCGGCACGCCATGGCGCAAGCTGCCCGACGGTGTGCGCCAGCTGGTCATGTTCGGCTCCCGGGAGGAGCTGGACTGGGTGTGGGAGGGACGCAAAGGCGCCTACCGGTACCGCGACCGGTTCGAGGGTCTCGTGCCGCGGCTCGAGCGCCGCTATGGCGAGACCTCGTCGGAAGAGGTCCGACGGGAGCTCGAGAGGTTCATGTCACACGTCTCCTGCCACGCCTGTGGCGGCGCCAGGCTGCGACCGGAGTCGCTGGCGGTCCGGGTCGCGGGCGCCACCCTGGCCGACCTGTCACGCCGAACGGTTCACCACGCCCTCGAGTGGTTTCAGGGTCTGGAGCTCAGCGACCGGGAGCAGCACATCGCCCAGAAGGTGCTGCGCGAGGTCTGCGAGCGACTCGGCTTTCTGATCTCGGTGGGCCTCGACTACCTGACGCTCGACCGGATGGCCGGTACCCTGTCGGGCGGCGAGAGTCAGCGCATCCGCCTGGCGACCCAGATCGGCGCCAAGCTGATGGGGGTGCTCTACGTCCTCGACGAGCCGTCGATCGGGCTCCACCAGCGCGACAACCGCCGGCTGCTGGACACCCTCAAGGGGATGCGCGATCTGGGCAACACCGTCGTGGTGGTCGAGCACGACGAGGAGACGATCCGTGAGGCCGACTGGGTGATCGACCTCGGCCCCGGGGCCGGCCGGAACGGTGGTCGGGTGGTCGCGGAAGGCCCCCCCGAGTCGCTGGCCGCCGAGCCACGGTCGCTGACCGGCGCCTACCTGGCCGGCCGGGAGAGGATCCCCGTGCCGGCGGTGCGGCGCACCGGCAACGGCGCCCGGCTGGTGGTCCACGGCGCGGCCGAGCACAACCTGAAGGGCATCGACGTCGAGCTCCCCCTGGGCTGCCTGGTCGCGGTCACCGGCGTATCAGGCTCAGGGAAGTCAACCCTCGTCAACGAGATCCTGCACAAGGCCGTGGCCAGGGAGCTGTACGGGACCCTCGCCCGGCCGGGTCGCCACGGCGGAGTCAGCGGCGTCGAGCACGTCGACAAGGTGATCGCCATCGACCAGACTCCGATCGGACGTACGCCGCGGTCGAACCCGGCGACCTACACCAAGGTCTTCGACCCGATCCGGGCCCTGTACGCCGCCACGACCGACGCCCGGGCTCGCGGCTACAGCCCGGGCCGCTTCAGCTTCAACGTCCGCGGCGGGCGCTGCGAGGCCTGCCAGGGTGCTGGCCAGATCCGCATCGAGATGCACTTCCTGCCCGACGTCTTCGTCACCTGCGATGTCTGCAAGGGCCTGCGCTACAACCGTGAGACCCTCG